>JAGQYU010000208.1 GCA_020435885.1 Flavobacteriaceae bacterium | reverse complement strand
GCAAAATCCCAAAAATACTTGAAAGTGGATTGTTGAACCAAGTTTAAGAGTTCTGTTTCAGTTATATCAGGCTCCGCATTTGGGTCGGGTAATTCAATTGGCTCATACACATAATTATCCTCACTACATGCAAAAAGTACAATTGAAAATAGTATAAGTATTCTTTTAATGATCTTCATTATTCTCCTCTTTTAAATACGGACTAGTAAAGTTAAGATTTTTTAAACCTCTTTGAACATCTTCATTATTCATAAACAGATCCCAAAGTAATCCTGTTCGGTAATTTTCTATCATAACAGGTATAGGACCTTGGTCTATTGCCAAATATCTAGGTAAATACCATTTTTTCTCTAAACTAAAAGCATCGTAAGGGCCATATTTTCCGAAAAGGCTATCTTGCTTTGTGTATATATATCGTATAAATTTTATGCTTTCTTTAGGAGTATAAGGTATTGATGAAATAGCAGCCGTTGGTGAAATAACCCCCAAATCATGCCCCGGCCTATGACCTGCATACCCTTTGAACGAATAACTGGAAGTCAATCCCCAACAATCTTCTCCATACCCCTCAAAATCCATCGGATTATCAACACAGTATTTATAATGAATAAGTGCATGATTTTGATTCAATTTCCAATAATCAGCAAACTGATCTTTTAAGCCTTTTGGATTTAAGCCTAAATACGAATAATGTGCCCAAAAAAGAGGCCCAACAGGAGCTTTATCATGCTCATAATGATTCAATTCTGTTTCCAGATCGTAATAAACAGTATCTTTAGTAATATTTCCATTCAATGCCCATCCTTTTTCATAAACACTTTTTTTGATCGGATGTGTTGGAGAAGCAGCAGCAAGAACATACATAATTAAGCACTCATTATATCCTCCAACAGGAAAGTTCATCTCCCAATTATAATTTGGAGACCAATGCCAATACAATACATCTTCACCTCCTTTGGTATACCAATCCCATTCAACATCTTCCCAAAGTTTTTGAATTTTATTGCAAAGCGATATTTCTCTTTCACTTCCGTTAGAAAAATATTGCTTTACTGTAAGTAAACCTTGAAGTAAGAAAGCTGTTTCAACCAAATCGCCTCCATCATCTTTTTTACTAAAGGGATAAACTTTTCCTGTTTTGCCAATCAGCCAATGCGGCCAAGCCCCATGAAAACGATCCGCTTTTTCTAAATAAGCCACTATCTTTTCAAAACGTTCAAGTGCCTGTTCTCTAGTAATAAAATTGCGTTCTACACCAACTAAAATAGCCATTAAGCCAAAACCTGAACCTCCGGTAGTAATAATATCTTTATCATGATGCGGATAGATATCATCCATATGTAACCTTTCCCTGCCCATTCCGGAAACAGGTTCGGCCCCTTCCCAAAAATAATTGAAAGTTTGCTTTTGAATAGAATCTA
The DNA here is from genome assembly GCA_020435885.1 of Flavobacteriaceae bacterium. GTDB lineage: Bacteria > Bacteroidota > Bacteroidia > Flavobacteriales > Flavobacteriaceae > Aureibaculum. The sequence goes on along the minus strand of JAGQYU010000208.1, from coordinate 8,468 downwards.
GTAATTGTTCATCGGATAGTTCTGCAATGTTTTTTGTAACATCTTTTTCCCTTTCACTTTCCTTCTGTTTTGAAAAACAACTACTAAAAAATATAATTTGAATGCTTACTAAAAAGTATAAAAATCTCATAAGGCATCTTTAAAAAGCTATTTAGTTGCACCCTTTTTTAGGGTGCAACTATAATAACTGAAGTAAAAAACTAACTAACTCAAATAAATAATTATAATTATTGCATTAAATTTTGAATTTCCTCTTGAGATAATGCTTTATTATAGATTCTCAATTCATCCATTAAACTATTATCCGACTTATGATTCCATCCTGTGAAACGAGGTGCTCCAGACATAACAGATAAGATATCACAACCAGTCCAATCTACTGGAGAAGATAAAGCACTTTCTTTAACAAGATTTCCATCAATATAAACCGTAGCTTTATCAGTAGCAATTGTGAAAGCTACAAAAACCCATTGATCTACTGTTGGGTCAATATCTGCAGCAGTACCACCATCTACCCAAGTATCAGCATCACCTCTACCAACGTTTAATTTAATACGTTGTTTGCCACTAGCATTTTCTCTGAAAAGCCTAAATCCACTTTTACGATTATTCATTGCATCTGGATTTACCTCATCAGGTGGGCCTATCACCAATATACCTGCTCTATCTGGATCAGCATTTACTTTATACCAGAAAGTTGCGCTAATTTCCGGAGTTGTAAGATCAGTTGTTGGGAATGTTAAATATGAATCTGTAGCACCAACATACGCCTGCCCTGTTTTTCCTGTTGCAAAACCTGGAGAGCCTACTTCAGTTGCATCTTCACCACTTATTGCATCTGTATAACTACCATCAAATGGTAAGTATAAGGTAGTACTGGAGTGTGTAACAAGCTGTTGAATTTCTTGGCCAGTAAGCGCCTTGTCAAATAAACGCAATTCATCCATTGGACTGTTATCTGACTTATGATTCCAGTAACTAAATGTTTCTCCACCAGCTCCTATAGTCAATGTTTCGCAATCTGTCCAGTCTACTGAAGCGCTCATTGTTGATGTACGAACAGGATTGCCATTAAAATATATAATATTTTGTGTATCTGAAATAGTAAATGCAATATGTACCCACTCTCCTGCAGTAACATCAATTACATCACCATCGTTCCAACTTTCACCAGAACCAGTACCAACATTTAGTTTAATTCTTTGTGATGTATCACTACCTTCTCTAAAAAGTCTAAACCCTTGATTACGATTATCTGCATCATCACCAACAACTAAAATACCAGCTCTATCAGGTGAGCCACTTACTTTATACCAGAAAGCTGCACTAAATCCTGTAGAATTTAGTAATCCGTTTGTTGGATATGTAATGTACGAATCAGTGGCTCCTTTATATGCATTTAACCCTACAACAGACTCACCTGCGAAAGTTGGAGAGCCTACTTCCGTTGCAGGAGTTATTGTAATTTGTTCATTATAATCACCATCAAAAGGCATATAGAACATTTCACCATCGTATAATGGAACGTAAGGTGGTGTTTTTTCAAAATTAACACTTGAAGATGTTGTTTTACCATCTAAATCTGTAGCGGTAACTGTTAATGTATGAACACCAGTAGTCACATTATCATATACCAAATCATCCATCATAAAGATTCTGTAATCTTTGAACTCTGAATAATTTTCAATTTCAGAACCGTCTATGGCAACAGAAATTGAACCAATTTCAATATCATCTCTAACTTCAAAATCGATAGTTATGGTAGCTATAGCTTCAGGCACCTTTAATTTAAAACCATCTATGGGTTTATTAATTTTAATTGTAGGTGCTGTTTGATCTACTCCTGGTTCAACTTTAGTAATACCATCAATTCCATCATTACACGATATAAAAAATATCAGTAAAGAACCTAATATGTATTTAAATATGTTTTTCATATTACTTTTTTTTAAAATTAATTTCCTAACGGAAGTGCATCAACCTGTGCTTGAGGATAAGGAAGTAATTCTTTATCAGCCGAAAATGTTCTTCCATCATAGCTTAACTCTGTATAGTTGTTAAGTCTTATCATATCATAATAACGAATACCCCATTCCATTGCCATTTCTGCATACTTTTCATCCATTACATCATCATGAGAAACACCAGAAATAGAAGGCATACCAGCTCTTGCTCTTACTAAATTAACAGCTTGATCAGCAGTCATTCCTGAACCACTTGATCCTTGAGTTAAAGCTTCTGCATACATTAATAAAACCTCAGCATAGCGCATTACAATAAAGTTTTTACCTCCTCCATAATTATTCCTTCCATCAGTCAACTGAATTGATGGTAAGTAATGTTTTCCACTGGCAAATTTTGCCCTTGCATAATCATTGAAAACATCCCCGTCTCTGGTTGAATTCTTAACAAAAGAAGGTAAATTGGTATAACCTGCTGTTTGCAAATCACTAATACCTCTGTTTGTGAATATCACACTTGTTTCTAATCTAACTGATTCATTTCTGTCAAGCATAAATTTAATGTACTTCATACTTGGTTCATAAAAACCCCATCCTCCTTCGGCATTAGCTCTTGCCGGAGTCCAACCTTGAGGTCCATAAGGAGCATATAAGTGATAAAATGTATCACCAGTACCAGAGCCATAATCTGAATATTGCATTTCCAACAGGTTTTCATCACTTAATTCACCTGGTTTTTTAAATAATTGATAAAAATCTGAATACAATGAAAACTTTCCTGAATTAATAATTGGAGCGCATGCATCAGCAACTGCTTGATAATTTTCCAATTCTAAATTAGCCATTGCTTTTAGTGCATATGCAGTGTATTTTGTAACACCTCCTTGTATATCGCCACGTTCATTAGGTCTCATATCTGGCAAATATGGTATGGCTTCATCCATAAGATCTGAAATATACTGCATTACCTCCGCTCTGGTAGAAACACCATTTTCAATTTCTTGGTCTGGTGTTGCTGTATTGATGATAAATATATCTCCCCATACACGAGCTAAATTATAGTGAAACCAACCTCTAAGCACTTTGGTTTCTGCCATATATTGATCTGCTAAAGCGTACTTGCTTTCCGGAGCAAAATCTTTGTATAATTGAATTTGCCCCATTGCATTGTTCATGTTTACAATATCTCTATAATGTAATGACCATAAAGAATTGTACATCCAATATCCTTTATCGTACGTAAAATTATCGGTATCAGCAAAAGGCTGCTGATCTCCTAATCCTCCAGCATTTACATCATCTCCACGTACTGATAATAATAATGATTCTTCCCACCCTCTAGTTGCAAATTCATAATATGCTCCAACTAGTGGTTCTATCATATTGTCAGTATTTGTATAATCTACATCGCCAGTGTTTAACTGTCCTTCAATAATATCTAATTTATCATGACAGGAAGACACCAAAAACAACATTACAAGTGATAGAACACTAAGACTTACTATATTTTTTTGTCTTTTCATCGTCTAATTTTTTAAATTTTAATATTAATACCAAAAGTATATATAGCCGGTACAGGATAGGTTTGCCTATCTACTCCGTCAGAAACCTCAGGGTTAAAACCATTATAGCTAAATACTGTTAATGGTCTTTCTGCTGTTAACGTAAACTTGGTAGTTGGTACATTTTTACCAAATGCTTTAATATCATTTATTGTATATGACAATTGTACATTTTGTAATCTGAAAAAATCTCCATCTTCTATCCAAAAATTACTCAACTTTTGGTTCCAGCCTTTTCTTAGCCCTGCTGATGAAGGATATGTATTGCTGGTTCCTTCACCATGCCAACGATTAATAGCCAAATCGGCATCCATGTTTGTATCATTGGTAAAAATTATTTCACCTCTTTTTCTATTCAATATTTTATTACCCGTTTGACCATAAAAATTCATAGAAAAATCAAATGCTTTGTAAGTAATACCAATATTACCACCATAACTAAATTTAGGTAAGAAAGAGCCTAAAATTACTCTATCATCATCTGTAATTTGACCATCACCGTTTTGATCTTTATATATTAAATCTCCCGGTACTAAATTATTAGCTACAGCTATAGGATCTGCCTGAATTTCAGCATCGTTTTGATATACACCTATTCTTTCATAGCCATAAAAAGCAAATAGAGGGTCTCCTAATCTTGTTCTTTGTCTAAACTCTGCTGTACCTGAATCAATATAACCTGGGTCTGGTAATTTGATAGCTTCATTTTTTAATGTAGTAAAGTTGAACCCAACATTATAATGAAAGTCTTCTGATATACTATTATTCCAATTTAGATTTGCTTCCAAACCTTGGTTTCTAATAGTACCTGAATTTTTAGGTACATATAAATTTACGATAGGAATAAAGACAGGTAAAATAGCATCTTTAGTATCTCTAATATAATAATCTGCTTCTACAGATAATTTATTGTTGAAGAAATTGGCATTTAACCCGAAGTTCTTTTCTTCAATCAGCTCCCACGTATTATCGGTGAATGTATTGGTAGAAGTAACACCTGTTGTTGGCACATCTCCAATAGCAGTAGTGATAACATTAATAGTATTGCTTCCTGCACTGGCACCTACATTATCGTTTCCTAATTGTCCCCAACTTGCTCTTAATTTCAAATAATTAAAGATACCATTATCTTTCATAAAGTCTTCTTCTGAAAGTACCCAGCCCAACCCTACAGATGGGAAATAACCCCAAGGGTCTTTTGTAAATTTAGAAGAACCATCAGCCCTCAACGTTCCATAAAGAAGATATTTATCTTTATAATTATAGGCAACCCTTCCAAAGTAAGAAATGCCATAATATCTTTTAGCATTATCACCTACATTACCGCTAAATGATTCATCTTCTGCAAAATCTAAATACCATGACGACTCTAACTGAATTCCTGTAATGTTTTGTCCTGTTGCACTAAAAGAACTTGCAGCCTCATCCCTAAAAGATGTACCAGCCATTACAGTCAAATCATGGTCTCCAAAAGAATTATTATATGTTAAAATGTTATCCCAAATCTGGTTAGAATAATTATTTTGAGCTCTTGTGATACTCGAAATACGCTCCACATTATTTCCTAGTGTATATGGAAGATTGACATATCGTTCTTCCAACGCAGAAAAATCATGGCTATAAGTAGTTTTAAATGTTAACCTATCTTTAATAATATCTGCTTGAAAATAAATACTTGTCAATAGCTTTCTTATCTTTAGCCTATTGTCGTTATACACCATATCCGTAAAAGGGTTTTGTGTACCTCTATACCCCAGTATTTGAGCGTTGGAATATCTAATTGGTGCTGCTTCTGTATTAAGTTCGTCAATTACAGGCATTATAGGAACTGCAAAATATGCCTTAAACCATGCAGCATTCTCAGCATTGTATTTAGTAGCATTACTGAATACAGAATTTACTCCTATTTTTAATCCTTCAGTAATATTAACATCTACTTTAGATCTGATATTAAAACGTTCATACTCATTCTTCATATCTAACAATCCTTCTTGAGAAAAATAGTTTGTACCCACAGAGTATGAAACATTGTCAGCACCACCGGTAACCCCAATACTATGGCTTTGCATCAATCCATCTCTCAAAATTTCATCATACCAATCTGTATTAGCATCTGGCACATTAGGGTTAATTCTGCTTCTACCAAAACGTTGCATGGCATTCAACACAAATTGAACATCTGGTTGAGAACCAGATTCAATAGCCATAGTTGTAAACTGCTCGGCATTAGCCATTTTCAACACATTCTGCGCATGTTGTATACCAGTGTAGCCATCATATTCTATTTGAGGCTTCTTATTTATGCTTCCTGATTTTGTTTCAATAATTATTACACCATTGGCTCCTCTAACACCATATATTGCTGAAGAAGATGCATCTTTTAATACGTTTATAGATTTTATATCTTTAGTATTTAAGAAATCTATATTAGAATAAAACATACCATCTACAACATACAGTACGTTAGTTGCACCAGTATAGGTACCTAAACCTCTTACCCTAACTGTAGGGGAATCTCCTGGTGAACCGGTACTTACCACTTGCAAACCGGATACTTTACCTTGCAATGATTGCATTATGTTAGCAGTAGGCGTTTTTTCAATTTCCTCAGACTTAACAACAACTATTGAACCTGTTAAATCTGCTTTCTTTTGTGTACCATAACCCACAACCACAACTTCATCCAATGCCTGAGCATCTTCTTTTAAAACAAAGTTTATTTCATTTCGACCATTTACTCGTTCTTCAATGGTAGTATATCCGATAAAACTTACCACAAGTACCGCATCTTCAGGCACCTTTGTTAATGTATAGTTTCCATCGAAATCAGTTTGAGTACCATTTGTAGTGTTCTTAACAACTATAGAAGCTCCTGGGAGAGGATTACCTCCCTCATCACTTACATTACCCGATACTTGTAAAACTTGCTGGGCATAAATTGTTGAACAACAAAATAGCATTAAGAATAATGATGCAATGTTCTTCATTGTATAAATTTTTAAATTAGTTCAGATTAAAAATACTTATTAAAGCTATTGTTGTATAATATTTAAGCACTTCTTAGATACATCATTCGTTAAAATAGCTTAAAACAAGCATTTTTACTATACATAACAACAAAATGAGAAAGTGTAAAAAACAACGAAAACGTTTTTTGATGTAGTAATGATGTAATTCTTTCTTTATTAAATTACTAATATCGGATGCCCTAATTCATGTATTTAACAAAATACAGGCATCTTTTAAATTAAATTCATTAAATATTCGTTCAGATTTTGTTCTGAATCTAAGTTTAATTTTTTGCGTAGTCTATATCTGTGTATCTCTACTCCTCTGGCTGAAATACCCATTAACGGAGCTATCTCTTTTGTAGAAAGATTCATTTTTAAATATGCACACAATTTTAGGTCTTTGGGAGTTAAATGTGAATGTTTTTTGACCAATGACTTGAAGAAAGAGTCGTGTATTTCATTAAAGTTAGATTCAAAAACTTCCCAATCTTTTGATGTATTAATGTTTTTATTGATAGTAGTAAGTAATTTTTCAAATTTGGACTTATCTATAATTTCTTTTTTGAACAATCCTAATTCATCTTTTATGTTCTCTAAAAGCTCATCCTTTTTAATCATCTCCATGGCTGTATTTGCTAATTCTTTTGTCTTACCTTTTAATTCAATTTCATGCTGTCTTTTAAGCAATTCATTGACCTTCTTCTCATTCTTTAAGGCCTCTTCCTTTCTATGTATCTCTTGTTGATGTTTATATTGCTCATCCAAATATCGCTTATGCTTTATAAGCACATATTTATTAATCGTCGTGATTAAATAAAGTATAAATAATAGAAGAGTTATGAAAGCAACCAAACCCCAAACCCCAAGATACCAAGGCGATTTTACAAAGAGTTTTATTGTAGTTGTATCACTATATTCTTTTGAGTTTATGTATGATCTTATTTTAAGATTCGTATCTCCGTAAGGCAATCCAGAAAGTACAATGTTGCCATTTGTTTTTTTCCAATTTTCGTCTCCAATAGCATATTCTACAGTGTAATTAGACAAATATTGAACTCCCAACTGAACCTGAATCGTATCATTTCTTTTCATCTCAACATCATTATCCAACTCTTGCAATTTGCCATTTTTATATATCCTGCTGGGAAATGGTTGCTTTATACTATTTTCTAAACTAATCTTTTGAGGATTAACCGCCAACACATCATCATATAAGGCAATATACAATAAGCTATCATTAGCAACTACCGCTTTCTGCTCACCTTCTCCTCTAACAAGCCTGTTTTCATAATATTTCTTTGGCAGATAAATTTGTGAAATACTATCTTGTAAATTCTTTCGCAAGAAAATAACATCATCTTCTATTCTCTTAAAAACCAAAGGAACGTCTGAAAATTTGTTAAGTATAACAGCCTTTTTATCTTTCCCTAATACTTTTCTTAAGGAAGAAAATTCTTCAATATTATCTTCAAGGGGATTATAAACATACCAATTTTCATTATTAAAAAAGGCTACATTGCCTTCTACTTCAAAGATTTTTATATCGTATAAATTCTTGAATTCTTTATTGTATTTTCCTTCTATTTTAATAACAGATTTATAATCATCTGCAAAGAAAATTTTATAAATGCCTTTATACGCATGCACAACCCATGCCGTATGGTCTTTTTCAAAAACAATGTTTTTTATAGGAAGACTTATATCCGCTACATAATAAGAAGACCAATTACCATTAACTTTTTCATAGAATGTTAATCCTGAATAATTGGTTTGTATATATTTATCTGTTTTTCCTGGTATTTTTTTAAAAACATAACCTCCGTTTCTTTGTTCTACAGTAGTTAATTTTCCATTCTTAATTGAAAAAGTTCCAGAGTTATGTCCACAAATTATTTCATTATCTACAACAGTAAGTGACCATGTATGGCCTTGAC
>JAGQYU010000207.1:825-1581 GCA_020435885.1 Flavobacteriaceae bacterium | reverse complement strand
ATGTTTATGAATGATGATGAAACCGATTGTATAGTGATGATCGGTGAGATAGGTGGCCAATTAGAAGCTGATGCTGCCAGATGGATTAAAGAAACTGGTAATAAAAAACCTGTAGTAGGTTTTATCGCTGGGCAAACAGCTCCTAAAGGAAGAACTATGGGGCACGCCGGAGCTATAGTAGGAGGTAAGGATGATACCGCACAGGCAAAAATGAAGATTTTAGCAGAAAATGGTATCTATGTGGTAGAATCTCCTGCAGATATAGGCAAGAAAGTTGCCGAAGTATTGAACTAATTCAAATATGTTTATATTGAAAAAGCCTGTCCAAATTTAGACAGGCTTTTTTTGTTAACTAAATATAATAATCAGATGTTACGTTTTTATCTTATCAGCTTTTTCTTTTAGATTTTCATCTAAAAATTTAGTCATGGCATTGTAAAAATCAAATCGATTTTCTTCATTATGGAAACCATGTCCTTCATTATCTTTAACCATATATTGTACATGTACACCTCTCTTTTTCAAGGCTTCTACCATCTGGTCAGATTCATCTTTATTAACACGCGGATCATTAGCACCTTGCGCAATAAATAATGCTGATTTTATTTTATCGACATTAAATACAGGGCTATTTTCTTTCATCATAATACTATCTTTAGTGTTAGGGTCACCAACCATTTCATATAACATCTTTTTGTAAGGCTCCCAATATGGAGGGATTGTTTCCATAAATGTAAAAAGGTTGGAAACTCCTAC
>JAGQYU010000207.1:0-740 GCA_020435885.1 Flavobacteriaceae bacterium | reverse complement strand
CCGTAAATGGCCACTCTCTCAGGGTCAGCAATACCTTCATCTACTAACCATTTAACACCATCAGTAATATCATTTTGCATAGTTTGCCCCCATTGTTTAAATGAGCTTTCCCAAAACTCTTTACCGTATCCGGTGGAACCTCTAAAATTCATTTGCAACACAGCATAGCCTCTGTTGGCCAATAATTGTACTTCTGGATTAAAGCCCCAATTATCTCTAGCCCAAGGCCCACCATGAGGGTTTATTACCACTGGTAAGTTCTTAGCTTCTCTGCCCACTGGTAAGGTTAAATAGCCATTAATGGTTAATCCATCACGAGAAGTGTAGGAGATAGGTTTCATATCAGCCATTTGTTCAGGTTTAATCCATGGGCTTAGATCAGCCAAATGCTCAATTTTACCTGAGTTCTTATCGAAATAATAATACATTCCACGACTTTTATCATCGCCTGCATACACTAAAAATTTATCTTCGTTTTTATTGCTTGACGTGATATAGTATTCGTTACTGGTTCCTAATTCTTTTTCAAAAGCGGTGAAGATAGATTTTGCTTCATCATCAAGGAACTTTCTATTGATCTTTGCTTTTATGTAAGTAATAACCGTTGGAACTTTTCTTTTACGTGAATATGAAATACCATCTGTATCTACTTCATCATCAATAAAAATTTCTTCCAGTTCTTTTTTGTTTTTAAGATCATATTTAACAACAGCAGTCTTATCTCTTCCTAAATTTGACAC
>JAGQYU010000206.1 GCA_020435885.1 Flavobacteriaceae bacterium | reverse complement strand
GTTCCGCTACCGAATGCGATGAAGCGGCCGGCGTATTGATTACATGAATACCTTTTGACTTGGCATAATCTACATCAATATTATCCATACCAACACCGCCACGTCCTATTATTTTAATGGAAGGGCAGGCATCAATAATATCTTTTCTAACTTTTGTAGCACTTCTAACTAAAATTACATCAATACTATTCTTGTTGATGTAATCAATTAGCTGCTCTTGTGCTACTTTGGTTAAAATAACTTCAACTCCTGCATTTTCAAGGGCTTTTATACCGCTGGTTGCTAAACCGTCATTTGCTAAAACTTTCATCCTATTTGTTTAATTGTTGCATTATATCTACCAATACTTGTACACTCTCTAAAGGCAGCGCATTGTATATACTAGCTCTATACCCTCCAACTGAACGGTGGCCGTTGATTCCACTTATACCGGCGTCTTTCCACATACCATCAAACCTTGCTTTTAGGCTTTCATCATTTAACAAGAATGTAACATTCATATTAGACCTATCTTCTTTTGCTGCAGTTCCGGTAAATAAAGGATTATTATCAATTTCGTTATATAACAGAGCAGCTTTAGCTTCGTTTATTTTTTCTATAGCTGAGATGCCACCAAGGTCTTTTAACCATTGCAATGTAAGCATAGATACATACACTGCATATACTGCCGGTGTATTATACATGCTATCTTTAGATATATGAACTTGATAATTTAACATTGAAGGAATTGTTCTTCCGGTTTTACCTAAAATACTATCTTTAACTACTACTAATGTAGTACCGGCAGGGCCCATATTCTTTTGAGCTCCGGCATAAATCAGATCAAATTTTGAAAAATCTAACTGACGTGAAAATATATCCGAACTCATATCGCATACTAACAATCCGTCAGTAGTTGGAAATTCTTTGATCTGAGTTCCGTAAATAGTATTATTACTTGTACAATGAAAATAATCTACATCAGAAGGGATAGTAAAATTCTTAGGGATATAATTGTAGTTTTTATCCTTAGACGATGCAACAACTTCTACATTTCCTAATAATTTAGCTTCTTTAATAGCAGCAGAACTCCAAGTACCAGTATCTAGATAAGCTGCTTTTCCACCTTCTTTCATCAGGTTGTAAGGCACCATTAAGAATTCTAAGCTGGCACCACCTTGTAAAAACAAAGCTGAATATCCTTTATTTTCTAAACCAAGAAGTTCTAAAGCCAGACTTCTGGCATTTTCCATAACTTCCACAAAAGGAGCACTTCTATGCGAAATTTCTATCAAAGATAAACCTCCATTATTAAAATTTAGAATGGCTTCTGAAGCTTTTTTCAATACTTCTTGAGGCAAAATACAAGGGCCTGCACTGAAATTATGTTTTTTCATTGTAAATAAAAATTAGGCAACAAAGTTGGGCAATTTATCAATAATAATTGCTAAGAAATTATTAAAAATTCTTAACAGATTTCACATTTTTGTTAACCACATTGTAAAACTATTTTGGCGACATAATAACACAAGGAATAATCATTTCTTCTAATGAAATACCTCCATGCTGATACGTGTTTTTATAGTATTTTACATAATGATTAAAATTGTTTGGATATGCAAAGAAGTAATCTTCTTTTGCAAACACAAAAGAACTGCTCATATGTATAGTTGGCAATTGAATGTCTTTCGGATTTTTAACCGCATATACTTCTTTTTCAGTGTATGACAAACTTCGACCTGTTTTATATCTAAGGTTTGCACTGATCTCTTTTTCGCCAACAATTTTTGTTGGGCGTTTGGTATTAATAGTACCATGATCAGTGGTTATGATTAGCTTCATACCAAATTGCTGAGCCTTTTGGATAATTTCCAATAAAGGCGAATTCTTAAACCAGCTGAGCGTCAATGACCTGTATGCTTTATCATCACTGGCTAATTCTTTAATCATATCCATTTCGGTTCTGGAATGTGAAAGCATATCTACAAAATTGTAAACAATTACGGTTAAATCATTGTCTTTTATAGATTTAAAGTTTGTAGCCAACTCTTTGCCTTGTGGCAAGCTAGTTATTTTGAAGTATTCGTGTTTGATATCAAGTCGTAAGCGTTTCAACTGTTCATTTAAGAATTCATTCTCAAATAAGTTTTTTCCGCCATCGTCAGTATCATTTTTCCAATATTGAGGAAATTGTTTTTCCATTTCTAACGGTGTAAGTCCAGAAAAAATGGCATTCCTGGCATATTGTGTTGCAGTAGGTAAAATACTGTAATAAGAAATCTCTTCGTCCTTTTTATAATAATTATTGATAATCGGCTCCAAAACCCGTAATTGATCATATCGTAAATTATCAATCACAACCAACAAAGTGCCTTTATCTTTATTGATGCGAGGGGCAATTACTTTTTTAAAGAGCTCGAATGATAAAAGAGGTTTATCTTCTCCTTTAAACCAACCTTCGTAATGATTTACAATAAATTTGAAAAATTGTGAATTTGCTTCCTCTTTTTGACTTTCTAAAATCTCCACCATTCCTTGATCGGCAATAGATTCTAATTCTATTTCCCAGTGTATCAATTTTTTATAAAGATCAACCCATTCTTCATAGGTATTTACCATAGCCAAATCCATTGATATTTTTCTAAACTCTTGCTGATAGTTTGAAGTAGTTTTTTCAGTAACCAAACGAGAGTGATCTAAATTCTTTTTAAGTGAAAGTAAAATTTGATTCGGATTAACAGGCTTTATAAGATAATCAGCAATTTTAGCACCGATAGCCTCTTCCATTATATATTCCTCTTCACTTTTGGTGATCATCACTACCGGAAGGTTAGGAATCTTTGATTTTATTTGCGAAAGTGTTTCAATTCCGGAGATACCGGGCATATTCTCATCCAAAAAGACAATATCAAAATTTTCTTCGGCAACAGTTTCAATAGCATCAGTTCCGTTATTACAAGTAGAAACATCGTAACCTTTCTTTTCTAAAAAAAGCAAATGTGGTTTTAGCAATTCAATCTCATCATCTACCCATAATATTTTTATAGCATTCATTCTTTTAGAGTTATTTATAAAATTTAATGATTTATTTTTGTGTCTAAATTAAAAAATATTTGATTGAACAAATTTAAAATTTTAAATGACCCAATTTACGGATTTATCAATATTCCTAGTGAGTTGGTTTTTGATATCATTGAGCATCCGTTTTTTCAGCGTTTGCGAAGAATTTCTCAGATGGGTCTGTCTCATTTTGTGTATCAAGGAGCGCATCATACACGTTTTGAACACGCACTTGGCGCCATGTTCTTAATGCAAAGAGCCATTTCTAGTCTTCGTAAAAAAGGAGTTAAGATTTCTGAAAATGAGAATGATAGCCTTTTGTTGGCCATTTTATTGCATGATATTGGCCATGGGCCTTTTTCCCACACGTTGGAACATAGTTTGGTTACTAATATCCATCATGAAGAGATTTCGTTGCTTTTTATGGAGCAATTGAATAAAGAATTTGATGGTAAACTGACTACTGCAATACAAATCCTTAAAGGGCAATATCATAGAAAATTTTTAAATCAATTGGTTTCCAGCCAACTGGATATTGACAGGTTAGATTACCTGAAACGTGACAGTTTTTATACAGGTGTTACTGAAGGAAATATCAATTCCGAAAGGATAATCTCTATGCTAAATGTAGTAGATGATTCTTTGGTTGTGGAAGAAAAAGGTATTTATTCTGTAGAAAAGTTTATTGTAGCCCGCCGTTTAATGTATTGGATGGTTTATTTACATAAAACTAGTTTAGTAGCTGATTTTGTATTACTTAACATTTTAAAGAAAGCTAAAGAGTTAGTTTCTAAAGGAGCGGAATTACCTTGTAGTGGTTCTCTACAAGTTTTTCTAAAGCAAACTGAAACTTTTACTTTCAATGACGAACTATTGTTAGAATTTTCAAAGATTGATGATTATGACATCATAATGGCGTTGAAGCAATGGAAAAATTATCCTGATAAAGTATTGGCAACCTTGTCAAACTCCATTATCAATAGAAAATTACCGAAGATTAGTATTCAAGATAATGAATTCTCCAAAGTAACAATTCAACAAAAAAGAGAAGAAACCAAAGTTAAATTAGCAATTAGTGACAATGATGTTGATTACTTTTTTGGAGTTGGTATGATTGAAAATCAAGCATATAACTTACATAATAGCTCTATTGATATTTTACTTAAATCGGGAGAAATCAAGGATATAACCGAGGCTTCTGACCATATGAATTTGCTTGCATTGTCAAAACCGGTGGTAAAGCATTTTATGTATTACCCTAAGTAGTAGCGCCTAAGTTTTTTTTTATATTTTTGCAAAGATGAAATTTACGGCTAAACAGATCTCAGATATACTTCAAGGCGAAATAGTGGGCAACCCTAATGAAGAAGTATATAAACTTTCTAAAATAGAGGAAGGTCAAAAAGGTTCGTTAACCTTCTTGTCTAACCCTAAATACACACATTTTTTATATACCACAAATGCATCTGTAGCTATCGTAAATAATACATTTATACCTGAAAAAGAGATTTCTACAACTCTGATAAAAGTAGCCGATTCTTACAAAGCATTTTCTACATTATTAGAATTTTATAACCAAGTTAAACTGAATAAAACCGGTTATGAAGAACCTAATTATATTAGTGGAACTGCCACTATAGGTGAAAACATCTATATGGGAGCGTTCTCTTATATTGGTGAAAATGTAAAAATTGGTAATAATGTTAAGATATATCCTAATGTTTTTATTGGTGATAATGTTATAATTGGTGATGATACCATGTTATTTGCTGGGGCCAAGATATATTCTGAAACGATTATTGGTAAAAACTGCGTCATTCATTCCGGAACTATTATTGGATGTGATGGCTTTGGTTTTGTTCCAATAGAAGATGGTAGCTATAATAAAGTTCCTCAGACAGGAAATGTTATTATTGAAGATAATGTAGATATAGGTTCAGGAACTACCATTGACAGAGCGACACTAGGTTCAACTATTATACGGAAAGGTGTTAAATTGGATAATCAGATACAGATAGCCCACAATGTAGAAGTTGGTGAAAACACTGTTATTGCGGCACAAACCGGTATAGCGGGCTCATCAAAAATTGGTAAGAATTGTCAAATAGGAGGTCAGGTTGGTATTGTGGGGCATATCACTATTGGTGATAATGTTAGAATCCAAGCACAATCCGGTATAGGTAGAAGTCTAAAAGATAATGAAGTCGTTCAGGGAAGTCCTGCATTGCCTTACAGTGATTATAATAAATCATATGTACACTTTAAAAACTTGACGAAATTAGTAGATAAGATCAATGAACTTGAAAAAAAAGTAAATACTCAATAAATTATGTCCAATAAACAAAAGACCATAAAAAATGAAGTATCTCTTTCTGGAGTTGGATTACATACTGGTAATCAGGTAAATATAAGATTTAAGCCTGCTCCTGAAAATTATGGAATTACTTTTACACGAACAGATTTAGAGGGTCATCCTTTAATAGAAGCTAGAGCCGATTATGTAGTTGATACCAAAAGAGGTACGAATCTTGAAAAAAATGGTGTTATAATTAATACTTCAGAACATGTATTAGCTGCCATTATAGGTCTAGGAATAGACAATATATGTATTGAGTTAAATGCTCCAGAGCCTCCAATTATGGACGGTTCCTCCAAATATTTTATTGAGGCATTGGAAAAAGCCGGAGTAGTAGAACAAGAAGCTGAAGTTGAAGAATATGTTGTTAAAAATGTCATTTCATATAAAGATGAGGCTACCGGTAGTGAGATCATATTAATGCCATCCGATCACTATGAAGTTACTACTATGGTAGATTTTGGCACCAAAGTACTTGGAACACAGAATGCTACCTTAAAAAACATCTCTGATTTTAAAAAAGAAATTGCTGCTGCAAGAACATTCAGTTTTTTACATGAACTGGAAATGTTGTTAGATAATAACCTTATTAAAGGTGGAGATTTGAACAATGCTATTGTTTATGTTGATAAGCCTCTTTCTGAGGGAACGATGCAAAAACTAAAAGTAGCTTTTAAAAAGGATAGCGTTGCTGTTAAACCGAATGGTATTCTTGATAACTTAACATTACATTGGCCAAACGAAGCTGCAAGACACAAATTATTAGATGTTATTGGCGATTTGGCACTAGTTGGCACTAAAATACGAGGAAAAGTAATTGCCAATAAGCCCGGACATAGTGTTAATACGCAATTCGCAAAGAAACTATCTAAAATCATCAAAATAGAAAAACGAAATAATGTACCTCAATATGATCTGAATGAACCTCCTTTAATGGATATTCATCAGATAATGAATATATTACCTCACCGCCCGCCATTTTTATTAATTGATAGGATCATAGAGCTTTCTGATAAGCATGTGGTAGGCATGAAGAATGTTACTATGAACGAAGACTTTTTCATAGGGCATTTCCCAGGAGCTCCTGTTATGCCTGGTGTACTACAAGTAGAAGCCATGGCTCAGACAGGTGGTATTTTGGTATTGAGTACTGTACCAGATCCTGAAAACTATTTAACATATTTCATGAAAATGGATAATGTTAAATTCAAACAAAAAGTGCTACCTGGAGATACATTGATCTTCAAAGCTGAATTATTAGAGCCCATTAGAAGAGGAATTTGCCATATGCAAGCCTATGGCTATGCGAATGGCAGATTAGTTGTTGAAGCAGAGTTAATGGCTCAAATCGTAAAAAGAACAGAATAATTATGAACCAACCTTTAGCATACATCCATCCGGGTGCTAAGATTGCAACTAATGTAGTTGTAGAGCCTTTTACCACAATTCATAATAATGTTACCATAGGTTCCGGCACATGGATAGGTTCTAATGTAACCATTATGGAAGGTGCCAGAATAGGTAAAAATTGTAGAATTTTTCCGGGATCGGTTATATCTGCCATTCCTCAGGATCTTAAATTTGAAGGGGAAGATTCCCTAGCAGTCATAGGTGATAATACTACCGTTAGAGAATGTGTAACTATCAATAGAGGTACTAAGGCTTACGGTAAAACAGAAATCGGTGAGAACTGCCTAGTAATGGCAACGGCACATATTGCTCATGATTGTGTTATTGGAAATAATTCTATTGTTGTAAATGGTGTGGCTTTGGCAGGACATGTAATAGTTGGAGAGCATGCTATTATTGGTGGTTTAGCTGCTGTTCATCAATTTATACACATAGGAGACCATGCTATGATTTCCGGCGGATCATTGGTTCGTAAAGATGTGCCTCCTTACACAAAAGCTGCAAAAGAACCTTTATCGTACGTTGGGATAAATTCCATTGGGTTGAGAAGAAGAGGTTTTACATCAGAAAAAATTAGAGAAATACAGCACATATACAGAATATTATATCAACAAAACAATAATACTTCTCAAGCTCTCGAAATTATTGAAGCTGAGTTGGAAGCAACTCCGGAAAGAGATATGATTATCACGTTTATCAGAAACTCACAGCGTGGAATCATGAAAGGATATACAAACAGTAATTAACACTTATCAAAATTTATTTAAAGAAATAGAATGGCAAGCACATCGGATATTAAGAAAGGACTGTGTATTATTTATAATAATGATACTTACAAGGTCATTGAATTTTTACATGTTAAACCCGGAAAAGGACCTGCTTTTGTTAGAACCAAGCTGAAAAGCTTAACTACCGGAAAAGTGTTGGATAATACGTTTTCTGCAGGGCACAAAATAGAAGAAGTTAGAGTTGAAACCCGTAAATATCAGTTTTTATACAACGAGGGTACTACGTATCATTTTATGAATACAGACGATTATTCGCAAATTCAACTTCAAAAAGATTTTTTAGATGCTCCTGATCTAATGAAAGAAGGAGAAGTTGTTACCGTTATAGTGAGGGCTGAAGATGAAATGCCACTTTCTGTAGAAATGCCTGCTAGTGTAGTCTTAGAAGTAACGCATACCGAGCCTGGTGTTAAAGGAAATACAGCAACTAATGCAACTAAACCTGCAACTGTAGAAACAGGAGCTGAGGTTAATGTTCCTTTATTCATTAATGAAGGTGATAAAATAAAGATTGAAACAGAAAAAGGGACTTATTTAGAGAGGGTGAAAGAATAAAGTATATGAAATTTAATAGAACTCATACTTTATATGAAATATCGCAATTAATTAATTGTGAGTTTATTGGAAATAAAAACTTTCCTGTAAAAGGAATGAACGAAATACATGTGGTAGAAGAAGGTGATATAGTGTTTGTCGATCATCCTAAATATTATGACAAAGCGCTGAATTCGGCCGCTACCATCATTTTGATCAATAAAAAAGTAGATTGTCCTAAAGGAAAGGCATTGTTAATTTCCGATGATCCTTTTAGAGATTTCAACAAACTTGCCGATCATTTTAAACCATTCCAACAGTTAACAAAATCTATAGCAGATTCCGCAGTTATAGGCTCTGGAACAATTATTCAGCCTAATGTTGTTATTGGCGAAAATGTTAGTATTGGTAAAAACTGTATTATCCATCCTAATGTTGTGCTGTATAGTAATACCATAATTGGCGACAATGTAATTATACAAGCAGGAACAATTCTTGGTGGTGATGCTTTCTATTACAAGAAAAGACCAGAAGGATATGATAGATTAAAATCATCCGGTAGGGTGATTATTGCGAATGATGTTGAAATAGGAGTTTCTTGCACTATTGACAGAGGTGTAACAGGTGATACAACTATCAAAGAAGGAACTAAAATTGACAATCAGGTACAAATAGCACATGATACCATAATTGGCAAAAAATGTCTTATAGCTTCACACACTGGTATTGCCGGTTGTGTAGTTGTTGAAGATGAAGTAACTATTTGGGGGCAAGTGGGCATAACTAGTGGAGTAACTATTGGTCATAAAGCAGTGATTTTAGCACAATCCGGTGTTACTAAAGACCTTGATGGAGGTAAAACCTATTTTGGCTCACCATGCGAAGAAGCTAGAAAAAAATACAGGGAATTAGCCGGTATAAGAGTACTCCCTGAAATAATAGAAAAATTCAATAATATTTAAAGGAAATATTTCTGTAAATAGATTTGAAAGTCTATTTTTGTTATGCATAAATAATAAATTTGAAATTTCATAAAACAATGAGTGTTTTAGTAAATAAAGATTCCAAAATAGTAGTACAAGGATTTACAGGTAGTGAAGGTACTTTCCACGCCTCACAAATGATAGAATATGGGACCAATGTAGTTGGTGGTGTTACTCCTGGCAAAGGAGGTCAAACTCATTTAGATAAGCCTGTTTTTAATACAGTTGTAGATGCCGTTGAACAAGCTGATGCAGATACAAGCATCATTTTTGTGCCACCTGCTTTTGCTGCTGATGCCATTATGGAAGCTGCTGATGCCGGGATAAAAGTGATTATCTGTATCACAGAAGGTATTCCGGTAGCTGATATGGTAAAAGTTAAAGCCTACATTGCTAATAAAGATTGTAGGTTAGTAGGTCCTAATTGCCCGGGTGTTATTACTCCTGAAGAGGCGAAAGTAGGCATTATGCCAGGTTTTGTTTTCAAAAAAGGTAAAGTAGGTATAGTTTCAAAATCAGGAACATTAACGTACGAAGCTGCAGATCAAGTGGTTAAGCAAGGTTTGGGAATTACTACAGCCATTGGTATTGGTGGAGATCCAATTATAGGCACAACAACCAAAGATGCAGTAGAAATGTTTATGAATGATGATGAAACCG
>JAGQYU010000028.1 GCA_020435885.1 Flavobacteriaceae bacterium | reverse complement strand
AATACTCTATTCAAGCTAATACTGGAGATATCTTAGTATTTAGTTTTGTTGGGATGACTACTCAACAGCATGCTGTTGGAGCTTCTAATACTATTAATGTAGTAATGGCTGCTGACAACGTTCTAGAAGAAGTTGTTGTACTTGGATATGCAACACAAAGAAAAACAGAAATTACTGGTTCTACTGTTCAAATTAAATCTGCTGAAATTGAGCAGATACCTGTTTCCACGGTTGATCAAGTCTTACAAGGTAAAGTTGCTGGGCTCGTATTTAATTCTAGTTCAGGTACTCCTGGTACAGTAACTGATATTCGCATAAGGGGTATTAGTTCAATTACCGCCGGTAATGAACCATTATATGTTATTGATGGGGTTCCAATGACTAACAATAATGTTTCTTCAACAACTTCTGGGTCTTCTTTCTCTGCTCTTGCAAGTTTAAATAGTAATAATGTTGAAAGTATAACCGTTTTAAAAGACGCATCTGCAACAGCAGCTTATGGTGCTCGTGGTGCTAATGGAGTTATTGTTATTACAACCAAAAGTGGTAAAGCGGGTAAAACTAAATTTAATTTCAGTTCTTCATACGGGTTTGCAAATGACGCAACAGATGGTCCTGATGTATTAACAGGTGCTGAGAGGGAAATGCTTTTTTATGAAGCCTTGTACAATTCTTATGGAGCAGCTTATAACTTTGCTAGAGATGAGGCACAAGCATTCTATGAAGCTAACCCCAGCGCATTTGGTACTGATTATGTTGTTTGGAATAATGCTGGAAGACCTGAAGCAAATTGGAAGGATGTTATAACTAACAAAAATGCCCCAATAATGGAATATAATCTTTCTGCTACCGGTGGCGATGAAGGTTACAATTACTATGCAGCAGTTGGATATTATACGCAAGAAGCAACTGTAATCGGCTCAGATTTCGAAAGAATTAATGGTTCATTAAATTTTGGTAAAAACTTTACTGATAAATTAAAATTTAATTCAATAAATACTGCTTCTTACTCTTTCCAAGATGGCTTATTAGAAGCAAGTGCATATTTTTCTTCACCACGTGCGGTAAAATATTTTATGCCACCGATTGAACAACCATATACCGAAACTGGAGAAATAAATGTATTAGATCCTGGAACTTCTTTACCAAACCCATTATGGATTGCTCAAGAAGATATTGATGAATCTAAGTTTACTAGAATTATTACAAATAATTCTATTAATTGGCAAACTCCAATTAAAAACTTATCCTTTACTTCAAGAATGAATATTGATTATCAAATCTTTAATTATAAAAGATATAGAAACCCTATAAGAGGAGATGGTGCAGGTTCAAATGGTTATGGCTGGCAAACACATAGCAGTAATGCTATCTATGTTTTCCAAAACTCATTTGATTACACTCTAGATTTACATGATAATCATAAAATTGACTTCAAA
This sequence comes from Flavobacteriaceae bacterium, assembly GCA_020435885.1. Lineage (GTDB taxonomy): Bacteria > Bacteroidota > Bacteroidia > Flavobacteriales > Flavobacteriaceae > Aureibaculum. Next base: position 2,875 of record JAGQYU010000028.1, on the reverse strand, counting down.
GTTCTTCAAGAATGGCAAAAAAACAGGTATTATTATTTATCAGCTGATGGCGACAATTTTGCTGATGTTGGTTTAACTAACTTAGCATCTGCTGGTAATCCAACTAGTGCTTATTCTGAATACACTGATTGGGCTGTTGCATCGTACTTAGGGACAATGCATTATTCAGGTTTTGATGGTAAATATGTTTTAGACGCAACATATAGAAGAGAAGGTAATTCAAGATTTGCACCAAATAAAAGATGGGGTGATTTTTGGTCTGTTGGAGCCGCATGGAATCTTTATAAAGAAAACTTTTTAGCAGGTAGTGAAGTTTTAAGCAATTTAAAACTAAGAGGCTCATATGGTGTTACAGGTAATGCCAATATCGCAATAAATTTATATCAGGCATTATTAGGTTTTGATTCTGATTATGCTGGCGAAGGTGCAGTATACCCATCAACATTTGGCAATAATGATCTCTCTTGGGAAACTTCTCATACATTTGACGTTGGTCTCGATTTTGGATTTTTTAAAGATAGAATAACAGGTACAGCTGCATATTATAGAAGAGAATCTAGAGACCTCTTACTAAATGTTCCTCTTTCTTTAACAACTGGTTTTACTTCACAAACAAGAAATATTGGAAGAATGGAAAATAAGGGTTTTGAATTAGAAGTAAACTTTGATGTTATAAGGTCTCAAGATTTTAATTTATCTATTGGTGGTAATTTAGCAACTAATGAGAACGAAGTATTAGAATTAGCTAAAGATGCTAATGGTGACGAAATTAATATAACATCGTCTACCAAAAGAGTAGAAACTGGGTATCCTGTTTATGGTTGGTATATGCCTACATGGGCTGGTGTTGATCCTCAAACCGGAGATGAATTATGGTATGTAGATGGAAAGGGCAGTGCTACTACTAACAATTACAATGCTGCTAATCAAGTGTGGCAAGGGGGAAGCGCTTTACCTACACTAACTGCTGGATTAAATTTCCACGTTGATTATAAAGGTTTCTTCCTTGATGCAAACGCCTATTATGCTGGAGGCCATAAAGTATATGAAGATTGGGCAAGGTATACAAACGGTACAGATTTATTTACTACCTTATATTATCAAGGTGTTGATGCTGTATTAGATAGATGGCAGCAACCAGGTGATACTGGCAATCGTTTCGGTAGATTTAGAGCCACTACTGACCCTTGGAGATTACACTCTAAATTTTTATATAGTGGTGACTTCTTGAGAGTTAAAAATGTAACCTTTGGTTATAACTTTAANNAATAAATTTACAGAAGCGGTAAAAATTGATGGAGCAAGAATTTTCTTACGTGGAACAAATCTATTTACATGGGTGAAAGATGATTTATTAAAATATGATCCAGAAACAGATGCAACAGGTTTTACGTCTTTAACTACACCTCCTGTAAAATCAATAATACTTGGTATTAACGTTAATTTTTAAGAAATCATGAAAAAAGTAAAATTATTAAACATATTAGTTTTCATATTCTTTATTTCACTTACTTCTTGTTTTACTGATGATCTAGATCCAACTCTAGAACAAGAAAAATCCGTAGAGGGTAGTATTGTGGATGTTGATAATCTATATGGAATTTTAAAAGGTGCATATAGCAGGATGACTGCTAGTGGTTATTATGGAAGAGATATAATTATAACCAATGAAGTAAGAACAGATAATTGTTTTTCTAATGGTAATTCAGGAAGGTTTACTACTCAAGCTTCATTTACATATTCGGCTAATACTGGCTATTTTTGGGATGAGGCCTATGCTACAATTGCTAGTGCTAATATTATTATTGGTACAGATGTCTCCAATTTAACAGGAGATCAAGATTATGGAAAGCATATGCAAGGACAGGCGTATGCTATCAGAGCTTTAGCTCATTTTGATCTTTTAAAGCAGTATGGTCAACAACACGCTGGAGGTACTTTAGGAGTTCCATACGTTACTGAATTTAAGGGTGAAGATTTGTTTCCTGCAAGAAATACAGTTTCTGAAGTTAAAACAATGATTATGAATGATCTTAATACTGCTTTTGATCTAATGAGTGATGACTATTATGATTCATCAAAGGAATTCATGTCAAAATACACTGCTAAAGCTTTAGAATCTAGAGTAGCAATCTATTTTGGAGATTGGAGTATTGCTAAAACATCTGCTGAATCAGTAATTAATAGTGGACATTATTCTATTGTTTCCTCTTCAGATTTTGTTGGTTCTTGGGGGCAAGATGGCTCTTCAAATTCAATTTTTGAACTAGCTTATAACTCAACCGATAATCAAGGTATAAATGGCTTAGCTTACATCTATAGAACTACTGGTGGAGGTAGCTATGGTGACGTTCAAGTTATTGATGAAGTAGCAAATGAATTTGAAGCAGGTGATGTACGAGGTGTTGGTGGAATTCTTGGTTGGGAAGGAACAATGCTTAGAAACATTGGTAAATATCCAGATAATCAAGGTTATGATAACGTTCCTGTAATAAGATATGAAGAAGTAATTTTAAATTACGCTGAAGCTTTATTCGAAATAGATAATTTAGATCCTAATGCACTTACTCAATTGAACTTAATTCCTAATAATAGAGGTGCTTCAGCTTATGCTGCAGCTACTAAAGATAATATCCTTAATGAAAGGAGAAAAGAGTTAATGTTTGAAGGATTCCGTTATGATGATCTTTTAAGAACAGGTAATGATATAGTAAAATATTCATTACAACAAAATTTTACAAGTACAATATCTTATGGTGATTATAGATTAACATGGGCCATCCCTCAAGCGGAGGTAGATGCTAATTCTAATATGGTACAAAATGAAGGTTACTAAAAGGGTATAATTTCAAATAAAAAAACCACCTTAATTAAG
>JAGQYU010000205.1 GCA_020435885.1 Flavobacteriaceae bacterium | reverse complement strand
ACTATGAAAAAATTTATTGCTGTATTAATCTTATTATGTTCTTTATCAGTAGCTGCACAAGAAACCATTACAAATGAGTCTGTTATTCAGATGAAAGAACTCGGCTTTGATGATAATATGATCATCGATAAAATAAATACCTCAAACGTTAAGTTTGACGCGTCTATTTCTGAACTTTCTAAATTAAAAAAAGCTGGTATTTCTGCGGATGTTATTTCCTTAATCATGGAAAAATCAAAGCACAATACAAAATCCAGAACTGGTATTTATTATACAGATGTTGACGGCGAGCAAAAGTTGATCCAACCATCCGTTTTTTCAGGGACTAATTCAAATGCTGCCGCACAAAAATTAGTTTCTGGCCTTATAAATGCTAAGAAAAAAGCTCAATTACCAGGAATTCGTTCAAACAATGTGCTCGGTACATCATCCCCTGAATTTACATTTATTTTTGACCCAAGCGCTTCAGAAGTGGATAATATGCAAACAAATCAAGGTAACCAAGCCGGTATATTTAATTGGTGGTTTAGAACTGCCAGTTCTCCAAATGAATTTGTTTTAGTTAAGCTAACCGTGAAGGATAAAAAGAATTTAAGAGAAGTAATTACTGGTAAAGATAGTTGGATTTCCAGCAGTAGCGGAATTGACCCAAAATATGCACTTCCTTTTAAAATAGATGTAATTGAAGGTAACAAGTTTAAAGTTACGCCAGATGCTCTAGAACCAGGCGAATATTGTTTCATCTATCAAGGGCAAGTACCTCAAGGAAGAGAAAATCAATCTGTTTTTGATTTTTCAATACAATAATTGAACTACATTTTTAATATTGAAAATGACCGAATGAATTAAGAAAATTCATTCGGTCATTTTTTTAAACTATTTCCATCTTCTTCAACAAGAACGAAGCATTCATGTTTTTACAAACTCCCGTTTTTAGTTTATAATCAAAATGGAGTTCATCATTAGTAATTTCTGCATCAAAATAATAGTTCTTTACGTCTTGCAGCTCTTGCTCAATTTCACAAAGGCTTAGATCGTGGGTAGCTATAATTCCTGTAGAGTTGGAAGCTACCAATTTTTGCACAAACTTCTTAGAGCCAATAGCTTTATCAGTACTATTTGTCCCTTTTAAAATTTCATCGAGAATTATAAAATAGTTTTCCGTTTTAATTTCGTCAACAATAAATTTCAAGCGTTTTAATTCTGAAAAGAAATACGATTCATCATCGGTTAATGAATCCGACGTACGCATACTGGTTATCAATTTAATAGGCTTATATTCAAAGCTTTTAGCACATACAGGTAATCCGGCGTTAGCCATCACAATCCCTAATGAAACTGTTCGTAAAAAAGTACTTTTGCCGGCCATATTAGCTCCGGTAACAATAAAAAACTGATGACTGTTGATAGCAAAATCATTATCAATTCTATTTTTATTAGCAATAAGTGGGTGGCCTAACTCAGTTGCAGCGATAACACTTCTATCTTCAACCAATGAAGGAAAAACAAATTCTGGATGATTAAATGCTACATTAGCGAGCGAGTTTTCAGCATCAAAAAAAGTAATCACTTCAAACCATCTTTTAGCGTAAACATGATACTTCTCTATCCACTTTTCGATGTTATAACTTATTCTTAAATCCCTCAAAAACAATCCGTTAAAAACGAAACCTATCATCATATTATTCCGCTGATCTAATGCATCTAAGAGTTTAGAAAACTTTGCAAAAATTACAGAAGTCTTTTCTTTTTCAGCCTTTATAACTTGCTGTTTTTCATTAAGAATTTTTGAAGTGAAAGACTCATTTTCAATCATTTCAAGTAATTGATAATACTGTTTAAAAGTGCTTTTTGCCCTTGTGGAGCTTTCGTACAAGTGATTAACTTTTAACACATAAATACCTGAAATTATCAGCCCAACAATAAACCATGTAACCACAAATGAAAACGGTATTATTTGCAGAGCCGCCAACGCAATAATAACAACAGAAATTACTGTAAAAACCAACGGCAACCATACCATTGTTTTAGGAATTACCGAAGTGTAATTTTGTATCCAACTCAAAATTTTACTTGAGGGATAATCTACTTTTACCAAACTTGCCAATGCTGTAAATAATTGTCGCCATTCGGGTTTATCAACCAACTCTTTTATTGACTCCTGTTTGCCAATTATATTTTCTATATTATTATTTGTCAGTCTGTTAGCTAGTTCTGATTTTCCTTCAGCCGTTGCTGTTCTATTGATATATTGAAAAAATGAGCCTTTTCCGAAAAGATCGATATCATAACTATAATGATGTGAGGGATTTACAAACTCTTGCCCTTTATCCAAATGATGATACTTACCTTCTAAAACTTCCAGTTCGGTTGTGTTAATTTCCAATAACTTTTGAGCTTTATTCTTATCGCTTTGAAGGTTTGTATGTCTGATCAGTAAATAACTAAAAAGTGCTATTCCAAAAACTGCAATAGCTGCCACCAAAATTGTATTTTGAAAGAAAAAGTAAATTCCTAGAATAGTGGCTAAAAAAACCAAAAACCGCATAAAACTCGAACTTGAAAGCTGTGCTTTAAGTTTTGTTGCTTCTTTTTCGTAAACTGCTTTTTTTGCTAAATAAAAATCTTTTGGCTGCATTTAATAATTTATAATGCCTTTTTCGAGGCTCAAAATAGTTAGGTTAGGATACTTTTCTTTTAATTGTTGAGCGGTAGTATAACTGGTAATGCCTTTGCTACAAACCACCACATAATCGTGAGTTTCATTCA
>JAGQYU010000204.1 GCA_020435885.1 Flavobacteriaceae bacterium | reverse complement strand
CCCCTGCATTGATCCAATTTACTCACAGAATATTGGCTTATTTGTTGGTGCTTGCAACTATTTATATGTATTTTATATATAGAAGGAATCTTTCTAAAATTTCCAGTAATTGGCTAAATAGTTCGGTATTATTAATTTGTTTACAATTAATACTCGGCGTTTTAATTGTGTTGAACATCAACCCAGGCATTCCATTATTTTACGGGGTCTCACATCAACTTGTGGGATTACTGTTTTTTACAAGCCTGTTATTTTTAAAATTCTCTTTACGAAAAGATATAAACTAAAAAAGGCTCCCAATGGGAGCCTTTTTTTAATGCTTTATAGTCTTGGAAATTAGTTTACTGCTTCCTTAACTTCTTCAACAGCACCTTCAGCAGCTTCTTTTACGTCTTCTGCTTTAGCTTTAACTGAATCAATTACTTCTTCAGTAGCTTCTTTTACGTCTTCAGCAGCCTCTTTAACTTCTCCTGCAGTTTCTTCTACTTTCTCAGCAGCTTCTTCTGCATTTTCTTTTGCTTCTTTACACGAAACAGCAATTAAACTTACTAAAGCAATTGCCAATAATCCTTTAATTAATTTCATTTGTTTGATAATTTTAGTCTTAATACGTTAACGAAACGCAAATTAACCAATTATATTTCAAATAAACAAAAGTTTTTTTTGGTTTTTTTAGCTAGTTTTCAGAGACTTTCGTTACTTTATACAGGTCTCCTCCGGCTATTTTTTCAATAGTTTCAACTATTTGATTTTGAGATATTTTGTTTGCATCAAACTCAACAACACCTTCCTTTTTTTCAAAGTTAACCTCTGCAAAAGTTACTCCTTCTTTTTTAGAAAGTTTAGATTGAATGGTTCTTGCACAGCCAATTTCGCAGGTCATCCCTTCAATATTCAGTGCAATTTTTTTCATATCAGGCTCTGCACTTTGTGTAATTTTTGAATCAACAGCAACTTGCTCTTCCTTACTTTGCTTTTCATTACAAGAAATTAATAGTACAATACCAAATAATAATAGTAAAACTTTTTTCATATGCTATATTTAATGTGATACAAATGTAATTATTTCAATTAATTATTAGAAGTTTGTAACTATTTTTAACTAATGATTAACGCTCAATTACGTTGGATATATCTGCTGATTTTAGCACTTATTTGGGGTAGTTCTTTTATCCTGATGAAAAAAGCTTTGATAAGCCTTACTCCTGTACAAGTAGGTGCCTTGCGTATATTGATAACTGCTTTTGCATTGTTACTTGTTGGATTTAAAGGCATCATCAATATAAAAAAAAGGCATTGGTATTATATTTCCATGACAGCTTTTTTAGGGACTTTTTTTCCAGCTTTTTTGTTTGCTTTTGCCATTAATGATATTGATAGTTCTATTGCTTCCATTTTAAATTCTTTAACTCCGTTAAACACATTGATCATTGGAGCTTCCATATACGGTTTTACATTTAAAAAATATCAATTATTGGGTATACTAATAGGTTTTATAGGTACTGCAATCCTTATTTTAAAAGGTGCCAGTATAAATCCTGATCAAAATTATTGGTATGCACTTTTTCCTATCATAGCATCTATAGGTTATGCTTTTAATGTTAATATTCTAAAGAAACATTTGTATGACCTAAATGCATTGACTGTTACTGTTGGCAACTTTGTAATACTTATTATTCCCACATTTATAGTTCTACTGTTTTCAGGATTCTTTCAAAGTTTTGAATATACTAAAGAAACATATCCTTCATTAATATATATTACCATCTTGGCCGTTTTTGGAACTGCTTTTGCTAAAACCTTATTTAACAGATTAGTCCAAATATCATCTCCTATTTTTTCATCATCAGTTACCTATCTCATCCCTATAGTAGCTGTGTTTTGGGGTGTGTTAGATGGTGAAAAACTAACATTTTTACAACTTTTGGCAGGTCTTTTAATATTACTGGGCGTTTATCAAACAAATAGAAAATAAAAAACTAATAACTTAAGTGTTGATTATTTACAAATTAGCTGTATATTTGCACTCATTTTTTAATAAAGCGAATTTAAAATTAAACTTATGTACGCAATTGTAGAGATAGCAGGGCAGCAATTTAAGGTTGCTAAAGACCAAAAGGTCTTTGTACATCGTTTACAAGAAAAAGAAGGATCAAAAGTTACTTTTGATAACGTTCTTTTATTGGATGATGGCAA
>JAGQYU010000203.1 GCA_020435885.1 Flavobacteriaceae bacterium | reverse complement strand
CAATAAATACACGGTTTATTTTTTCACCGTTTTTTCTAGCTTCTATTTCTTCTTTTGTTAGTGAAATTGATACCGAAAAATCATTATCAAACCTATCTGGTTCGTCATGATCGTAAGTTTGTATAGGTAGGTACAGTTTACCGTTTGAGTGCTTTAAGATTCTTTCCTTTGGAATGTCTGAAAGGCAAATACTCATTGTTCTTGTTTTTCCTTGTTTCATTTTAATTTGTTATTTGTGATGGTAAAAATTCTTGATTGTTCCATTGTGGTAGGTGCATCTGTATAAGACCGAAATCACCTGTTTCAGCAAACGAATCATAGCCTGGGTATCTTTGTTCTGTTATTGCATTTTTAGCAACATCTAAGGCAACTCTATACTTATGCTTTCCAGTTTCAATATCTTCTGGAGACCACACTAAAACAGCAACAGCATAAGGGGCAACCGTTTGTAACATTATCATAATGGTACAATTGAAATCACGTCCAGTTACTTTAGATGCGACTTCTTGATACATACCCTCTGATAGATCGTAGTGCAGTTTTGCAGCTTGATAATAGAATGCTCTTAAATCTTCAATACCTGAGCTTTTTATTGAAATAACTGCATTAACACCAATATTTTCTTCGAACTGTAGAGCATCAGGCCTTACCTTTACATTAAGTCCAGTTACTTCATCCGTTGTGTAAAGTGATATTTCTCTTTTTGAATGATGCAATAAGCGTTTTAAAATACCGCCTCCATATTCTTCGTAATGCTTTTTAAGGATTTGGATTTTGAAGTAGTTTTCTTCGGTTACAGCTTCCAGTCCAGAAAAATATTTCAAGGCTTTTACATAGGCTCTCTTGCCGTCTATTTTATCCAGTGACATTCCTAAATCAGAAACATCTTTATTAGCTAAATCCAAAGCTTCTTGAGCTGTTATTTCCTCACCTTTATCATCAACACCAAAACCATTGTTTGTGATTTGTGTTTCCAAAAATTCAATTGCCTTATCCGTTGCATCAGTAGAGCCAACTGAAGTATTGTCAACTATTGCACGACCAAATTTTGTAGGCTCTAAAATTGCTTGGTGTAAAAAATTACCTAAGTTAAAATGAGCTTTTTCACCTTGTATTTTTTCAAGTTCTTGCTTATCTCCATAAATAGCAAAGGCTAAATGCATAGGTGTCTTTAATGCTTCCTTTAACATTCCAGAACTCAAAGCCTCATTAGATAGGTACTTTTCCATACTATCCTGAATCGCAATACCATTCACATTTAGATCTTTTGTATAAATGTGTTTCGCTTCTTTATTGTTTAGTAAAAAAGTGGCTATTTGGTCAGGTGTAGCATATTCTGAAAGTGGTCTTGTATAATCCACACTTTTAGTAAGTGTTTCACCTCTCTGCGCTGTTTTAAGGGCTGACATTGCATCAGCCCCTAATTCTAGATTTTCAAAACTACTCATCGTCTCTACCCATTAAATTAACGTCCAGCTCGACTACATCAAATAAAGCCGTTTTGCCACTCTTTGAGTTCTTAACAACATCAGTACATGTAATTGAAACACCCTGTCCAACTGGTATATTGGCAAGTGATTGAACTAATATGGTTTGAGCAGCTACAAATGGCGTATCTCCATCGTGTAGTTTTGCTAAATAATACACTTCACCACTAGCATCAACAGATTCTTTAAAGCCTAAAAAGTAGCATAGTTTCTCTTTACCTTTTTCTGACTGCCAATCTTCAACAGTCATGTATTTTGCGGTTAAGCTCCTGCCTTTTTGGGCTTTTTTAAGTACGCCAATAGCGTTAGTGTTTGGCATCAGGAATGTTACCTCTCCATTTTTAGGGTATAACTCCTGTTTTTTTTCTGAATTTTCCATAATTTTGAATTATTAATGTTAAACTTGATTTATTCTTGTTTTGAGCCACTTTGCCGAGTGGCTTTTTTTATTGGTTCTTGTAATGAAACCTTTTGTAAACCTCTAGGAATAGATTTACGGTGTGTTCCGCCAACTCATAACTTTTGAAGCAAAGGCGAGAGCCGACAAGCGAATCCGCAGCCCAGTAAACGCAGACGCTGAAACGAAAGCCCGAAGAACCCGATTTCTCTCCCATGTAGAAGTATTGAAAGTATTTTCTTTGACTGCTATCAGTCCAGTCGGCTTCCCATCCCTCATTGAAGGAACTGGCGATCATCTCCATTTGGAGATATGCTTTCACATGGTCTGGCAAGAATCCATATTCCTGCTCGAACTCTTCTTTTGAAGTGCCATTATCGGCATATACATCATCCAATGTTTTGATGCGATCTGTAACATCTACTGGAGTTGGCCTAAACTTTATCTCGCCCGACTCCTGGTAGAAACTTGCTACTTCGAACCCTTTGGGTATTTCAATTTTCAGTGTTTTCATTTTTATGGTTTTTATAGAATTTCTTGAATTTGTTGAACTCGGTTATGTAATGCCATAACAATAGCCCCATGTTGAAAATGATGGCCAATAGCCAAATGATTAATAGTTTCATAGTGTTGGAGGATAAAGCACCCCTAATTTTATGACTTCGCCTTTATAATATCTTGTCCATTTCTCTAGCTCTGTCATTGGTTTTGGTACTGATTTTTTTATTTTTTTATTTTTCTTTGCCAATAATGATTCTATTTCATCGACAGAAAGACTATCAATTAGAATGTTCATTATTTTATCATTTGTGTTCATTGTACTTTTGGAATCATGGATTCAAGTTCTGACTTCGCCTTTTGGAAATAGGACAGGGCATCCTCAACTTTTTCAAAAGCCTTGTTTATCAATCCTTGTGCAGCTTCTTTATTATCTTCAGTGACCGTTACGTTTCTATAATAGATATTCCTAACGGTCGGATAGCTTACGTTAACAGAGGTTGCAACGTCCATAACATCCTGAATTGTTAATATCCTTTGGAACAGTTCTTTTTGTTCTTTTGTAATTGGTTCTCCTACTTGTATCATTTTTAGTTGTTTTTTATTTCCATATTTTTATTTCAATCCCGACATGACCGCTCAATCTGATATTGTTTCCACCCCACATATAGTCCAAGTCCTTTCTTTGAACCAGTTGGAAATTGGCGGCTATTTTAAAACCATCTGTAATTTTGTACGCTAACTCTCCATTTGCGCCCATTGAAAGAAAACCCATTGAATACCTGTCCATTAGACCGAAGCCAATGCTTATAGAAGCTTCGGTATTTCTTACAAACAGTCTATTGAAAGCATATCCAGCGTTTATAGACCATCGTTTGTACAATCCTTGTATTTCCGCATATTCGAATTCAGGAAAGACTGTCATATATCCATATTTTTGTTGCTTTCCTTGCATTTTCAGACGAATCAGAACATCCATAGTTCCTGCCTTATATCCATGCTCCTTATCTCCTATAATACCAAGTCTTGCATCTTGATAGACAGCAAATCCTATACGATCCTGTGATATGGATGGAAGTGCTGTTAATAGGCAGATTAAAAATGTCATTGTATTTAATGTTCTCATAATCATTGTTTTTTTAGGTTTTGGCTTCGGGGATGTGCTATTAACCCGTGGTGAAGATTATCCCCGAAGCTTTTGCCGTACTATTAATAAATCAGTCTGTCACTTTCCAGTTGTTGCGCCAGATCGGTTAGACCGAGTTCTAGTGAAAGGTTTATGAGTTTGCTTGATTTGCCATAGATGTAGTCCATTGAAAAATCTATCTCATTGAATTCCTTGACTATCATTCTTGATAGCAATTCCTTGTTTTCTGTGGTCATATGTAATGCCATCTTATTATGCAGTTAGTTTGGCTACTATTGATTTTTCACTTTCAGTAAGATTGGACATGGCCTTGGAAATCTTGGATTTCAGGTCTGACCAAAACTTGAATACGGAATGGTCATCGGAACGTTCAAAATTACTTTCATTGAGAGCCTTTAGGTTTCTGGCTATCTTTACAAGTACAATAGGGTGTTCTGCTTCTTTTTTGCTCAAATAATCCACCCTTAACAAGATGCTTATGCCTTTTGCGTATTGGCTCACTATTTTTTTTGTGGCAGGTGTTCTGTACTGTGAAGTGATAAAATCAGATGTAGTTAATGAAAACTCAATACCGTAAACATTTTCCAGTTCACTTATGTAACTAATTAGTTCCGTTACTGTTGTCGGGTTTTTTTCAAGCCCTAAAACGTTCATCCCTATTATAGGTAGATGGTCGTTTTCTTGCAACTGCTTTATTATTTGTGGTATTGTTTTCATTATATTTACCGTTATAAAAGTTTTACAATACAAATATACGAGTTACCCGTATATAAACAAATAATTATACGAGAAAATCGTAATATTTTTTCAATATTTTTTCAATATGCTGAAAATCAAGGAAATAAGAAAGAATAAAAAACTGACACAAAAGCAAGTTGCAGATGAATTAGGGGTTAAAGTATCTACTTTTTCAGGATATGAGACTGGGCATTCTAAACCGGATATTGAAAAACTTCAAAAATTATCTGAGATATTCGAAGTTTCTATCGATGAATTATTTAATGGGGAATTCGAGAATGAAGTAAGAACAAGTTTTGAGTTGCCAATCAAGAAAGAGTGCACGCCTTATTTTGATGTTGATTTTCACAAAAATGTTATCCGGATAGAAACCAAAACAAAGGTTCTCAAGACAAAGATTATACCCCGTATTATTATTGACGATTTGAAAACCTTTGTAAGTGATAGGAGTGGCTTCATATTTGAGCCTCAAAATACTGATTGGAATTCAACAAAAGAGACAAACAGAAGAGATTATTATACCAAAAAATTTTCAGACTTTAGAAAGAAAAACAATATAGATAAAGATTTCAAACTGTATCACTTCAGGCACACATTCATTACTTGGATATATTTGGAACTTAGAAAAACACTATCAAAAGAAAACAGTATAAAAGAACTTTCGCTCATCACTGGACACGATAGTAAAGCAATTCACAGCTACATACAAGTAAATGATATTGAATTGCCAAAGGATTACTCTGGACTGCTCAAGAGAGATTATTGACGATTGTTCTGAAATAAAAAGGATAACACCCGTCGATGCTTCCATCACTCTAAACAAAATGCATATCACCCAACTATAAGTGGTAAGTATTCCTCTATTTTTTCTTCAGTAGCTAAGTCCTTTTCATTGTCATTAACCGGAAGACTTTCGATGTGCTGTATCTCCTTGGCAAAATGCTTCATGGCCTGATATTGAGATTCTGTATGCTTCATATATCAAATATAAAACAAGACATTTTAAATGTTTTACAATAAGCCTTAAATAAAAGGAATTTTTTTTCTGAAATACCAAATCACAGCAATTATTAAAACAACCAAAGCTATAATTATCCAAACGGGAGCCGTAAACCCTTTCTTTTTAACCGTTACTGTTTTGGTAGTTTTTTCTGTTTGCTGACTTAACCTAAAATCCGAAAATTCCTTTTTAAGTGAAGTTAATTCGGACTGTAAGGTTTCCCGTAATTGTTTCTCTGAATTTAATTGTATGGAAATCTCTTGGAACTTTTCCTGAAATTCTCTGGATACCTCTTTACTGGAGTTGGTAGTCACCTTTACGTTTGCCCCGTTGGAAGTAATTGTGGTTCCGCCAACTGTAGCACTTTTCTCCTTGCCATCTTCTGCGGTAATATCAACGGTTACTGTGGTATTTTCGCTTTCGGAAGTCGTCTCGTTTGTAGACCTTGAATTAGAGACTTCTTTCCTTATTTCCGAAATGGTTTCAGACGTTTCGGTTTTGACGGTTTCAATTGAAGTCTCAAAAGTCTCCTGAAAAGCCTGTATTTCAGTTTTGCTGGTAAAGTTTTCTTCAACCCAGTTTTTTTTTGCGGTTCGGCAGCTCTGTACAAACAGTGACAGGAATATTACTAGAATGATTATGGTTTTATTTTTCATGTCATTTCAATTAATTCTATATTTTTTCCAGCATTCCCATCTTTACAATCGCTCAAGCATTGGCAAACGCCATCATTTAACCAATAATGTATTTCGGTCATTTCTTTCCCATTGTAATATCTAGTTCTAATGCTTGGCTTTAGCGTTGGTTTATCTAAAGAACCGTTCCAATTCCATGCATTTGTCCCTTGTCTTGTGCCTTTAGTAATCACAGGTAGCTGAGTTATACCAACTTCTTCATTAACCTTAAATGTCAAATAATCAATACCATCAACTGTGTGTAATTTAGCTTTCATCATCAATTAGTTGTTAAGACTCGGTTCTTTTTGTAACATAATATATCTATCTACCAATTCATCTATACTTTCGGGTTTTTCAGAATCTCCCTGTAGGTACCATTTTAAAAAAGAAATATATTTTTCTCTAAGTTCCATTATGTAAACATTTAATTCTTGATTAAACAAGGCCGCAGCTATTAATTAAAGTTCCCAAATCTAAAAATAGCCCATGAATGCGGCCTTGCTGTGTTTTGGCAGGCGACATGAAAAATAATTAACTAACACCTCCCGGTTTGACTTAAATAAAACAATTCCTGCCAATATTTTAAAACCAACCCTGAAGTTTATTTTTTATCCAGCTCCAATAGTTTGGAACATTCAATAGTATATAGACTACCAGTGTTGCGATTATCCAGAACTTGCCTGAGAATATTCCAAGCAACGAGCCTATAATGACTACCAGTCCTTCAGTTGTTTTTAAAAGTTCTTTTAATTTCATGATATATTGATTTTTAAATTGAACATTGAAGCCATTTCACAATGGCATTTGCATAACGCTCCACATTGATATAATCCAATGCTTCTTTATGGCTTCCGAAAAACGGCTCCAGAATTATTGCCGGAGCTTTCATTTTTTGAACAAAACCAAAACCGTTCTGGTTTGTTCCTGATAATGGCTTAGCTCCTCTATTCTTACTGGAGTATTCCATCTCAATGGTTTCACAGAAACTTTCGGCCAGAGATTTTCCTTTAGTCGATTTATGGAAGTAAAGTGCTTCAACTCCATTGGCTCCAGTCATTGATGAATTGAAATGAAGCTCGAAAGCCAGATCAAATGATTTCTGGTTGACTCTATTCGAAAGCTCAGTTATTTCCTTGACGTAACTGTTCTGCCATTTGCGAGTGAAGATCTCAACTCCTTCCAACTTCTGCTGAACCAATATGGCAACACGATTGTTGAAAAGATATTCCGTTGTGCCCAAAAAAGGTGACTTAGCGCCCTGGGCAATACTATTGTGTCCTATACATAAAGCTATTTTCATCATTCTTCATTTTTAAAGTT
>JAGQYU010000202.1:8458-13919 GCA_020435885.1 Flavobacteriaceae bacterium | reverse complement strand
ATTGTTTTTGCCAATTAAGAATCAGTTCAACATCATTTTTTGGAAAGTCTTTGTTTTCGTAATCTATATCATACGTTTCATCTCTTGTAAAGTCAAAAGGATGTTTCAAAATCTCTTTATAAAAACCTTTGGCTTCTTGTAAACGCCTTGAATATGTGTTATAAACCAGATTATAAAAAGTAAGATCTTCATTTTTTATTTGATCGTCTATTTGATGCTTATATGCCGAAAAAACATCAATATCATTTTGAGTGAAGAAACGCTTGGTTGGATCTAGACTATTAATAAAATCATTATAAACAGCCTCAGAAAACTCATCATTTATGTCTTGTGGTTCATAATGACCATGCGTCAACGCATATCTAATAAGTCCGATAAGTACTTTATCCTTATCAGGATCGGGGTCTAATCGTAATTTAAAACTTAAAAGTACCCCGGCCAATAAAATTATTGGAAGTATGATTTTGTAATTCGATCTCATAAATTGTATTATTTTTTTCATTCCATCTACACGCTACTAAACTACTAAAATAGTGCCAATTATTTAAAGTTTATTGGTTTTAACACTTTTTTTACTATGCTTTAGTGTTTTGTGCAAACTCTATGATTTACAATCAGTATAACAAATTGTTAAAGAATTGCTCATCCTCTTAACGTAAAAAAATAGTAGTTTTGTATACAAAGTTCAAAATTATATGAGTAAAAGACCCTTAATACTTGTAACCAATGACGATGGCATTACTGCCCCGGGAGTAAGGATGCTTATTTCCATAATGAATGAAATTGGTGATGTAGTTGTAGTAGCGCCCAATAATCCGCAAAGTGGCATGGGGCATGCCATAACGGTAAATACAGTACTTAGATGTAACCCCATAACTGTTGATGAAGGTCCTCAATTAGAATATACTTGCTCCGGAACACCTGCCGATTGTGTAAAAATGGCCGTAAATGAAATTTTGAATAAAAAACCTGATCTGTGTGTTTCAGGTATCAATCATGGTTCAAATGCTTCATTGAACGTTATCTATTCCGGCACAATGAGCGCAGCCGTTGAAGCAGGTATTGAAGGTATTCCTGCCATAGGATTTTCACTTTTAGATTATAACTGGGATGCTGATTTTGAGCCCAGTAAAGAATTTGTGAGGAAAATTACGCTAAGTGTATTAGAAAACAAATTGCCTGAAGGAATTGTACTGAATGTAAATATCCCCGATCTTAAAAAAGATGAAATTAAAGGTATAAAAGTGTGCAGGCAAGCCCAAGGTAACTGGATTGAAGATTTTGATAAACGGGTTAGCCCTCAAGGGGAAGATTATTATTGGCTTACCGGTAAATTTGTAAATCTTGATAACGGCGAAGACACCGATCTTTGGGCTTTAGAAAATGGTTACGTTTCTGTAGTGCCAGTTCAATTTGACCTAACAGCTCATCATTATATTCATAAACTAAATAGTTGGGACTTATAATGCGAAAAGAAATTTTCATCGGTTTTATTGTTGGTCTACTGGCCACTGCCGTAGGTTTTTATGTATATACTTCCTTGGCACTAGAAGGCTCGTTTAAAGAAGTTCTCCAATCTATTAAACAAAAAGGCTTGTTAGGACAAGTTATATCGCTAGGGGCTATTCCAAATTTGATTGCTTTTTTTGTTTTTATAAAAAAACGACAAGATTATAGGGCAAGAGGTGTCTTAATGGCTACTTTTTTAATTGCTATATTAGTATTGATCTCTCAATTCCTTTAAGGTGAAATATTACATTATAGCCGGTGAAGCATCAGGAGATTTACATGCATCCAATCTCATCAAAGCATTAAAAAAAATTGATGCCCATGCTGATTTTAGGTGCTGGGGCGGTGATTTGATGGAGCAAGCCGGCGGGCATATAGTAAAACATTACAAAGACTTGGCCTTTATGGGTTTTGCTGAGGTTATAGCAAACCTAAAAACCATTCTTAAAAATATAGAATTCTGCAAAAAAGATATCCTTGAATATAACCCTGATGCCTTAATATTGGTTGACTACCCCGGGTTTAATTTAAGAATTGCCGAGTTTGCCAAACAACAAAAAATAAAAGTTCACTATTATATTTCACCTCAACTATGGGCGTGGAAAGAAAATCGTATTAAAAAGGTAAAAAGAGATGTTGATCAAATGTACGTGATCCTTCCTTTTGAAAAAGATTTTTACGAAAAGAAACATCATTTTAATGTGCATTTTGTAGGGCATCCGCTTTTAGATGCAATTGCCGAAAGACAGCAAGTAAACGAAAAAGATTTTAGAAAAGAACATAATCTAAATGAAAAGCCTATTATAGCATTACTCCCCGGCAGTAGAAAGCAGGAAATAAAAAAAATGCTTTCCGTAATGCTACAAATGGTTGAAAAATTTACTGATTATCAGTTTGTTATTGCCGGAGCTCCCGGGCAGGATTACGGATTTTACAAGCCTTTTATCAATAGTACAAACGTAAAATTCATCCATAATAAAACATACGATCTGCTTTCAATTTCGTATGCAGCCTTGGTAACTTCCGGGACTGCAACGTTGGAAACAGCTCTTTTCAAGGTGCCTGAAGTGGTTTGTTATAAAGGCAGTACCATTTCGTATCATATTGGTAAAATGCTGGTAAAGATAAAATACATTTCTTTAGTGAATTTGGTACTAGACAGACTTGTGGTCACTGAACTAATCCAACATGATTTTAACAAAAAACAACTGGAAAAAGAACTTCGTAAAATTCTGGACGAAAAACACAGAGAGCAATTGTTTTTAGATTATTTTGAACTTGAACAAAAACTGGGTGGTAAAGGCGCTAGTGAAAAAACGGCAGAATTAATTTTTAACAGTTAGGTATTCTTTTCTGAAGTATAATACTAAAATACCTCCTCGTAAGAACATCCATACAAAAAACGCTAGCCAAACCCCATATAGTTTAAAGTTTAACCAATCACCAAGCAACAACGTAGGTATAAAACCGATAAAAGTAGCTATAAGCAATGTATTTCTGAGTTTTGCACCTTCTGCCAACCCCTTAAATAATCCATCAAATACAAAAGCAACAGCGTTTAAAGGCTGCATTATCAACACGATCCAGAAAATTGCATAAAATGTATTCTTAACATTTTCATCATCTGTAAACATATCGCCGATAGGCCTGTAAAAGACAGCAGATACAACTCCTAAAATAATGGCTACTACTATGGCATATTTACTGAGGTCTAAACTTAAATTCCAAAGATTTTTATAATCTTTTTCGCCTAATAACCTTCCGGAAACTATATTTCCAACACTTGAATATCCATCAATAAAAAAAGCAAAAAACAGCCATATCTGAAAAGCCATAGTCTGCGCTGCTATATAATTATCGCCATATTTTGTAGCATAAGCATTCGCAAAATACAAAGCAATATTCAACGCTAATGCTCTAATAAACAAGTTAAAACTAAGCATTAGCAGTCTTTTTATTTCTCTGTTAAAAGGCAATTGGAACTTTAATGTAAAAGGTGTCTTTTTTAGTAATAATACCAATGCCATAACCGCCATTATTGCTTGTGCTATAACACTTGCGTAAGCCGCTCCTTTAATGTTCATAGGGGTTATAATACCCTCGATACCATAAACCAGTGCAAAATCTAGCAAAACGTTAGTTACTGCACCAACAATGCTTATTATCATAGGCCAAAATGTGTTCTGTAACCCTCTGAAAACCCCAAAAACTGAAAACACAAACAATGTAAAAGGCAGCCCAAAAGCCCTTATTTTATAATATTCAACAGAAAATTGTAATATGAGCCCTTCTGCATTGTATAGTTTGAATATCGATTCTGCAAAAACCAAGGTAACAACTCCCAAAAAAATACTCAAGACTATATTTATCATAATAATTTGAGCAGGCATGGTTTTAATATCGTCTAATCGTTTTGCGCCTAAATATTGTGCTACCACAGAAGATATTGCAGAACGGGTTTGAGCTAAAATCCAAAAAAGTGCCGAAAGAAAAGAACCTGCAATGCCTACAGCAGCCAATGCCTCGGTAGCATCTTTATCAATATTACCTACAATGGCTGTATCAGTTATAGATAGTAAAGGCTCTGCAATACCTGCAATCAAAGCAGGTAAAGCCAGTCTGTTAATCTGTTTAAAAGTAACTTTGGGCTTTGACTCAATCAATTTAGTAGTATTTGCAAAATGCGAATTTCGGGAAAAAGTTATTTATATTGCAGCCTAAAAAGAAAAAACCCCAAACGTCATGAGAAGCGTTTGAGGTCTTAAATTAAATAACTCTAAATTTATTTTTCTTTCAATAGTAATTTTCCTTGTATAGCAATTTTATACAGTTTATTACTAACCCAAAAATAGAAAGTTACTTTTCAGTTTTACAGCCAAATATGCCTTTCAACAATATTTTTTAATAAATGGTAATTTTTAAGCAATAAATGGTAATTTCTATTTTTTAAACTCCAAATTTTATATTTTAGGCGTATGAAATCAGCCAACTATATACCTCTACATCTCCTTGTAGGGCAGATCATCGGTATTATGATCGGCTTTTCTATTTCATTAAAAATTGAATTCCTGATATCATTTATTATATTGATAATAAGTATTTTATCTGTTATTTTCATTATTTCAAGAAGAAAACTTATTAAAGATACTTACTTTGCGATTTTTACTTTTCTACTTTTTATTACTGTTGGAATTCTCTCCAGTTATATAACTACTAATAAAAATCATAAAACGCATTATACAAGCTTTTTGTCTGAATCTAATGCGGCTATATTAGTTATTGATAATGTACTTAAAAACAACAATTACTATTATAATTACAATGCATCTGTAACTACCATAAATACCAAAAAATGTACCGGAAAGATCCGTTTGAGTGTTTTTAAAGATTCTCTTAGTAAATCTTTTGATGTTGGAAATATAGTTTACCTAAACACTGTTCTTGATAGTGTTTCTTCTCCTAAAAATCCATATGAATTCAATTTTAAGGAGTATTTGGCAAAACAACAAATCTATCATCAAATAACTGTAAAGTCTGATGAGGTCTTTCTCTTAGAAACCAACAAAACTTCATTGAAACATCTTGCTTATAAACTAAGAAATACAATCAAAAACAAGTTGGTTTTCCATGGTTTAAAGGGCGATGAACTTTCGGTGACCGAAGCACTTTTATTAGGACAACGGCAACATATTTCAGAAGAGATCATTGAAAATTATCAAAATGCCGGTGCTGTTCATATTCTAGCATTATCCGGATTGCACATCGGTATTATTTTGCTGATGTTAAATTTTATGCTAAAACCGCTTTTAAAATTACCACACGGCAAAATTATACGACTCATTATTACTGTGGTATTGCTTTGGGCTTATGCAATTTTGGCAGGGTTATCTCCATCAATAGTACGTGCTGTAACCATGTTTACAGCAGTAGCCTTTGCACTCGTGAATGATGA
>JAGQYU010000202.1:5399-8284 GCA_020435885.1 Flavobacteriaceae bacterium | reverse complement strand
ATAAAATAGTGCGGTATTTCTGGAATATCCTTACGGTATCATTTGCTGCTCAAATTGGTGTATTACCATTAATCATTTATTATTTTCATCAATTTCCGGGACTTTTCTTCATTACAAATTTATTGATATTACCTGCGTTAGGCATCATTTTAGGTTTGGGTTTTATTAGCATACTACTAGCTTTTTTTGATTTATTACCTACCTTTTTAGTCCACCTATATGAAATGGTCATTAAATTGATGAATTCCGTAGTGGATTGGGTGGCACATCAGGAGGCATTCTTATTTCAAAACTTACAGTTGTCTTCTTTAGCATTGTTCGTTTGTTATGTAGCCATCATCTTTTTCTTCGTCTGGATAAGCAATAAAAAATCATTTTATTTAAAGGTTGCTATGCTTATGTTTATTGGATTTCAAATGATTTTGATCTATGAAAAATATACGCACCAAACCTATGATGAATTTGTGATTTTTAACACCTCTAAGAATTCCGTTTTAGGCTCTAAAAGAGGGCTTTCTTTTACAATTAATTACGCTTCGGATTCAATAAACTTACAAAACAAAAACTTTATAAAAACATATCTTACCAATACCAAAAGCATTTATAAAACATCACAAAAAAACAATCATAACATATATTACTTTAATGATAAAAACCTGTTGATAGTAGATTCTTTGGGCGTTTATCAACTAAAAGATTTTAAACCAACCTATGTATTATTGACAAATTCGCCTACTATAAATTTAGAAAGGCTTATCAATACACTACACCCGGAACTTATTATAGCTGATGCTTCCAATTACAAATCATATGTTAGATTATGGCAAAAAACCTGTAAAAATCACAATATTAAATTTCATTACACCGTTACAAATGGAGCATTTGTAGAAAGGTTCTATAAATAGTTATTTAACTATATTTGCCTACAGAAAAAAATTGATAGATAAATGAAAATTATTGTCCCTATGGCGGGGATAGGATCTCGCCTAAGACCTCACACATTAACCATTCCAAAACCTTTAACTTTAATTGCAGGAAAACCAATTGTTCAACGTCTGGTAGAAGATATTGCCAACGTTTTGAAACAACCTGTTGAAGAAATAGCCTTTGTTATCGGCCCTACTTTTCCTGCTGATACTGAAAAAAAATTGCTAGCTATTGCCGAAGGATTAGGCGCTAAAGGCGTAGTAACCGTTCAGGAGCAGGCGCTGGGTACGGCCCATGCCATTCAGTGTGCAAAAGAATCATTAAACGGGCCTTGTGTAGTTGCTTTTGCTGATACGCTTTTTAAAGCTGATTTTACATTAGATGCCGATGCTGATGGTGCTATTTGGGTAAAAAAAGTTGATAACCCAAAAGCGTATGGTGTTGTTAAATTACAAGACGGTATTATCACTGAATTTGTTGAAAAACCTGAAGAATTTATTTCAGACCTTGCCATTATAGGTATTTATTACTTTAAAAAAGGAGAAATTCTCCGCGAGGAAATACAATATTTGTTAGATAATGATATCAAAGAAAAAGGCGAATATCAGTTAACTAATGCTTTGGAAAATATGAAGCAAAAAGGCATGAAATTTGTTCCAGGGCAAGTAAATGAGTGGATGGATTGCGGAAATAAAGAAATAACTGTTGACACCAATGGAAAAATCCTTCAATATGAACATCAGGAAGGTAAAAAATTAGTAGCTGATGATGTTATTTTAGAAAATAGTGAGATCATTCCTCCGTGTTATATAGGTAACAATGTAAAGCTTATCAATACAAAAATCGGTCCTAATGTTTCAATTGGTACTAATAGCGTAGTAGAAAATTCAACTATTACAAATTCGTTGATACAGAATAATACAGCTATTAAAAATGCAACACTGAACAATGCTATGATTGGCAATCATGTTGAGTATGACGGTAATTTTACATCGGTAAGTCTGGGCGATTATTCTCAGCTAACATAAATTAATGTTAAGGCAGTTTTTACATATCAGTTTTCTTTTATTCTTTATGAATAGTTTTTCGCAGCAAGTGCTTGATTCTACTTCTGTTGCCTATGCGACTGAAAAGAACAAACATGAAATACAAGAAGAAGAAAAAGAACTGAACTTTAAAAATTTCTTTTTTGAAGCTTTACAACAAAAAGCCATTGGTAATTTTGATAAAGCCATTTCTTCGCTGGAAAATTGTCAAAATATTAAACCAAATGATGTAGCGGTAAACTTTGAATTCGGTAAAAATTATTTTCAACTTGAAAAATATATTGAAGCCGAAAGTTATACCAAAAAAGCGCTTGAACTAGATTCAGAAAACTTAGATATTTTAGTCCTTTTAAAGGAAATTTATAATAAGCAAAGTAATTTTAAAGATGCGCTTGAGGTTCAGAAAAAAATTGCCGAAAAAAAGCCCGGAAATCAATTAGACCTTGTAATACTTTATATTAAAAATAATAAGATTGATGATGCCAGACAACTATTAATTGAACTGGAAAAAAACGGAACACTTTCTGCAAACCTGATTCCTTTTAAAGAATCGCTTTTAAAGGGTACTGTATTAACACCAACTAGTGTTCCGCAAGGTAAATCTGTTGAAGAACAATCTATTGAAGAATTAAAAATAACTTATCAGAGTAATAAAAACTTTACCGTTTTTAAAGAATTGCTCATTAAACTGAACGAAAAGAAAAAATATACTGAACTGGAAACTGAAAGTAAAGAAGGTTTAGAACTGTTCCCTGCGCAACCCTTGGTTTATTTAATGTATGCTACTTCTTTAAATCAGTCCAAACAATATGAAAAAGCGCTCTCAATTCTTCAAAATGGCATAGATTATGTTATAGATGATGGTAATTTGGAAGCAGATTTTTATGATCAGATGAGTTTGAGCTATAAAGG
>JAGQYU010000202.1:0-5241 GCA_020435885.1 Flavobacteriaceae bacterium | reverse complement strand
GGTTCAACTGCTGATGCTGCCATATCAGCTAAAAGTGTTATTAAAAACCACTATGCCAACACTTTTAACAAAGAAACCGTCAACGCAAAACTAAAGGTTAAATATATAGGAAAGTCTGACCTTCCGGGAGTTACGGCCTCTTTACGAATCAAAAAAAATGATACTATTTGGATAAGTCTTACCAAATTAGGTTTCCCAATAGGAAAAGCATTGATTACCCCAAATAGGGTGAGCTATTATGAAAAAATAAACCACACGTATTTTGATGGTGATTTTGCGTTGCTGAGCAATTGGTTAGGGGCTGATCTGGATTTTGAAAAAGTGCAAAATCTACTGTTAGGACAGTCTATTCTAGATTTGAAAAAAGATAAGTTCAATATCAATTTAAAGGAAAATAAATACTTGCTAACGCCCAAAAAACAATATGATCTGTTTTCGATTTTGTTCATGATAAATCCTGATAACTTTAAAATGAACTCTCAGGAAATTATCCAAAAAAATGAAAATAAGACCCTTAAAATTGATTACGGAAATTACTCCAAAATTCAAGGAGAACTTTTTCCAACAACTATAAAAATTGCTGCTTCTGATATTAAAAATACCTCTACCATTGATGTAGATTATAAATCAGTAGAGTTTAACAAACCTGTTTCATTTCCATTTTCCATTCCCTCCAACTATCAACAAATTGTTTTAAAATGATACGTTGTAAGAAAAAAATAGATAGTTTTGCTACTATGAAATGGCATCATCTATTTTTCATAGTATTAGCTGTTTTGATTTCAGCGCCTTCAATTGCTCAGAGTAAAAAGCAATTGGAAAATCAGCGAAAGCAGATACAAAACGAAATCAAACAAACTCAATCATTACTTTTCAAATCAAAAAAAGAGGCCGAAGCACTGCTTTCAGACTTAGATGATCTGAATAAAATTATCAGTGTACGCTCTAATCTTATCTCAACCATCAACGCTGAAGCGGAAAGACTTTCGCAAGAAATTGCAAAGAATGAAAAAGAAATAGTAAAACTTGAAAAGAACCTTGATGTTCTAAAAAAGGATTACGCCGATATGATTGTTAATTCTTACAAAAGTAAGAGCAAACAAAGCAGATTGATGTTTTTACTATCCTCCGAAAGCTTTGGACAGGCATACAAAAGGTATCAGTACATGAAGCAGTATGCCAATTACAGAAAAAAACAAGGCGAAGAAATAAAAACAACTTCACAATCTTTAAAAAAATTAAATGATTCTCTTCATATAAAAGAAGATGAAAAGCAATTGTTGATTGCTCTTAACCTAAAAGAACAAGATAGTATTAAAAGTGAAAAGCTTTCACAAGAAAGGTTGGTTACAAAAGTTAGAGCTAAAGAAAAAGAATATATTGCTCAAATAGATAAAAAACAAAAAGAACAACATGAACTGGATAAAAAAATAGAGCAGTTGATTGCGGCTGCCATTGCCAAATCGAAAAAAAGCAGTCCTACAAACTCTTCTTCCGGTTTTGCATTGACTCCCGAAGAAAAAGTGCTTGCTTCCAGTTTTGTTGCCAATAAAGGAAAGTTACCATGGCCTGTTGAAAAAGGTTTGGTAGTTAGAAAATACGGTACTCAAAAACATCCTACTATGGCCGGAATAACCATCCAAAGCAACGGAGTTCATATGGCTACAGTTGAAGATGGAAAAGCACGGTCTGTTTTTGATGGTAAAGTAATGTCTATAGTATTGATGCCTGGTACCCATCAAAAAATGGTTTTGATACAACATGGTAATTACATTTCAGTCTACAAAAACTTAGATAAAGTATTAGTAAAACCTAATCAAAGCATAAATACCAAACAAGATATAGGTACCATCCATACCGATGCAGTAACAGGGAAAACTATTTTGGCTTTTAGTTTAGTAAAAGAAAATACCTTTCAGGATCCTGAGCCTTGGATAGCTAAGGCCATTTAATTTACAAACAGCGCTTTCAGTTCCGCCGCTTCATTTGGTTTCATCTTACCGGATAATATCAAACTTAATTGTTTCCTTCTAAGTGCTCCATCATATCGTTGTTTCTCTGTTTCAGTTTCCGGTTGTAATGGCGGTACTTTTACCGGAGAACCTGTATTATCAACTGCAACAAAAGTGTAGATTCCTTCATTCACTTTTATTTTTTCACCACTTTCCCTATCCTCTATCCAAACATCAGCATAAACTTCCATGGAAGAAGAAAATGCCCTTGAAACTTTTGCTTCAACAATAACTACACTGCCTACAGGCACCGCTTTACTAAAAGCAACATGATTAACTGATGCCGTAACTACAATTCTACGAGAATGCCTTTGGGCCGCTATACTGCAAGCTCTGTCCATTCTGGCTAACAATTCGCCTCCAAATAAGTAATTAAGTGGATTGGTTTCGCCGGGTAAAACAATATCAGTTAAAATAGTTAGTGATTCTTTGGGTGTTTTAGTCTTCATGTTGTAGTGATTAACACCGCAAAGATAATTTTCTTGTGAAGATTTTAATAAAAAATTAAATGGATTACAACTCTTGAACAAGAAGCCAAGCCTCTTCATTTTCAGTCCTTCTGATTTTATTGAGACTATTTATAGCATCTCTCTTGCTTGTATAACTATTAAAAGAAACTTGTGTCAAACCCCATTGATTAATCCCTAAAATACGAGCATCATAGCCTTTTTCAAGTAAAATATTAACCATTCTTTTAGCATTTTCAGGATATCTGAAAGCTCCTGCAATAACATGATACGGTTTCTTTTCTAACGTCACATTTAATGTAACTGAAGGCAGTGCATCAGTAACAATAAAAGTAGCCTGCTCTATTTTGGTCTCAAGTTCTTTTTGTTGTTTTTGGGCCTCTCCTACTTGTTGCTTGTTTTTATAACTTTTATAAAGCGAATTACTAGCAAAACCTATAACTGATGCGGCAATTAAAAAAGCGGCTGCGTATTTTAAATAATCTGGTGAAGATTTTTTCCTATCACTAATTAAAATTGGTGCTTTTTCTTCCAGTTTTTCAACTTGTTTAACATATTCTTCCCTCTTAATTTCAGGAGAAACAAAAGATGCTAAACCATACGCCTCAGTAAGGTAGTTAATATCTGTTTGAGGTTCAAAAATAATGGCATTGTTTATGTCTAAAGAAAACCTACCTAGTCTTTCAAGAGTAAGATCGGTTTTTTTTAATTCTTCCTTCCATTGGTTCACTTCAAAACGGATGTAATTCAGAGCACTGTCATAAGGCATTCTATCAACCGTAGAAATATAATTTGCCAGCAAACCATCATTATTTCTTAAGTGACAGTTATATGTTATAAGTTTATGAGGAGGGTAAAACGTTTTAGTGTATGGGCTAATGATCGCTGGTTTTGTATTGGTTATAAAACCACCAAAATCAGGCACAATAACACATTCATAACGAAACAATAAATCACTTATATAATCGGAGAGTCTCATTAAAGCAAAAGTAACAAAATATTAAAGCAAAGAACAGCTTTACAATTAAATTTTTTAACAAAACTTTGTATCTTCCAACCTTAATAATCTAACACTTGGAAGAGAATAACTTACTTTACACACTGGCACTATTAAATGTTGATGGTATTGGTGATGTGTTGGCAAAAAAGCTAATTGCCCATTGTGGAAGTGCTAAAAATGTGCTGAATGAAAAAAAGCAACAGTTACAGAAAATCCCCGGTATCGGTAAAGTACTAGTTGATGCTATCAAAAAAGAAAATCATCTACAAAAAGCTGAAAGAGAGTTAGATTTCATCGTCAAAAACAATATTAATTGCTCTTATTTTCTTGATAAAGATTACCCAGAATATTTAAAACATTGCTACGATGGTCCAGTGCTGTTGTTTCAGAAGGGTAACATTGACCTAAAAAATAAGAAGATCATTAGTATTGTTGGTACACGCCAAATTACAGCGTATGGTAAATCTGTTATTGAAAAACTGATAGAAGATCTAAAAGAATATAATCCTGTAATTGTAAGTGGATTAGCTTATGGAGCAGACATCTACGCTCATAAAATGGCTTTAAAACATGGGTTGCAAACTATTGCTGTTTTAGCCCATGGTTTGGATATGATTTATCCGGCTGCACATAAAAAATATGCTGAGCAATTATTGCAAAATGGCGGATTACTCTCTGATTATTGGTCTAAAACCAACCCTGATAGGGAAAATTTTGTAAAACGTAATCGAATTGTTGCCGGAATATCACAAGCAACCATAGTAATTGAATCTGCCGAAAAAGGAGGCTCATTAATAACTGCCGATATAGCTAACTCATACAACAGAGATGTTTTTGCTGTTCCCGGAAGGATTACTGATACTTACAGTGCCGGTTGCAATAAACTTATCAAAACTAATAAAGCATCAGCATTAACTTCCGCAAAGGATGTTGTTTATCTGTTAAATTGGGAAAAAGAAGAAAGTGTAAAAAAAGAATTACAAAAAAAGCTTTTTATTGAATTAGATGAAACCGAGCAAAAAGTAGTTGATTATTTACTGAAAGAAGGCAAACAAGAACTTGATACTATTGCACTCCATTGTAATTTGCCAATCTATAAAATTGCAACTGTTTTATTAAATTTAGAATTAAAGGGAGCGGTTAAACCGCTCCCCGGAAAGTTATTTGAAGCTATTTAATTTATAAAACCTTTTTCTAGAAAATAATACACTACTGCTTCTTTCATTAAAACAGACTGCTCACCAGGTTTTAAGAATGGTAACTCTTCTTTAACCTTATAATGAGGCCAACCATCTTCATCAAAAAAATCGAATTCATAATATCCTAGTGGTTCTAAAAGTCGGCAAATAGCAATATGCATTAAGTTGACTTTTTCGTCTTTTTTAAATTCTCTATGAATCTGTCCAAGCTCTTGAATACCAATAAGATAAATTATAGCATCCAAATCCATTTCTTCACCATCTCCAAACTTTTCAGATACTTTAAGCCTTATATCTTCCCACCTTTTCTTTAATAATTCATCTCTAGTTATTGCCATTTTTAAGTTTTAATTTTCATCTTTTACATACTCCTTAACCCACATAATACATTCCCTAAAACTATTAAATACATGTTCTTGTGGAATAAGACGAGGAATAATACCGATATTTTCCAACATATATCTTGGCTGTTCTAATATATTTACCAATAGAACTTTTTTACCATCTTTTTTAAGGTCTACCAAAATATCTTCCATGGCATAAAGCCCTGTTTGATCCATATA
>JAGQYU010000201.1:1729-2768 GCA_020435885.1 Flavobacteriaceae bacterium | reverse complement strand
CCCATTTTCTTACGCAGCGCATTTGTCATAAATGGCGAAGGCGTTTCTTCAGTCAATTTTTGATGGCGTCTTTGAATAGAACAATCTCTTTCAGAAAGGTGACAAGCTTTACCGTAAGCATCACCAATAATTTGGATTTCTATATGTCGTGGTTCTTCTATGAGCTTTTCCATATACATGCCATCATTTCCAAAAGCAGCTCCGGCTTCTTGCTTGGCAGAATCCCATGCTTTTTTCAAATCTTCCGGTTTCCAAACAGCACGCATTCCTTTTCCACCACCACCTGCAGTAGCTTTTAACATTACAGGGTACTCTATCGTTTTAGCTAATTTTTCAGCTTCCTCAAAAGAACCTATGATTCCTTCCGAGCCCGGAATGGTTGGCACGCCTGCCGCTTTCATAGTCGCTTTTGCGGAAGCTTTATCTCCCATCTTATCGATCATGTCCGGAGAGGCACCTATAAACTTAATGCCATGCTCAGCACAAATCTTCGAGAATTTTGAATTTTCTGATAAAAATCCATACCCGGGATGGATAGCATCTGCATTCGTTATTTCCGCAGCAGCTATAATATTTGAAATCTTTAAATAGGATTGATTACTTGGTGGAGGTCCTATACACACAGCTTCATCAGCAAAACGTACATGTAAACTCTCAGCATCAGCAGTTGAATATACAGCAACTGTTTTTATGCCCATTTCTTTACATGTTCTTATTACCCTAAGAGCTATTTCGCCTCTATTGGCTATCAGAATCTTTTTAAACATAATTTCTCTTTTTGGTGAATGAAATTATGATGGATCTACTAAAAATAACGGTTGATCAAATTCAACTGGAGAAGAATCATCTACCAATACTTTTACAATTTTACCGGCAACTTCAGATTCAATTTCATTGAATAATTTCATTGCTTCGATAATACAAACAGTATCTCCAACATTTATAGTGCTCCCCACTTCAACAAATAAAGGTTTGTCTGGAGAAGGCTTTCTATAAAATGTTCCTATTATTGGCGATTTTATAACCACATATTTTGAAT
>JAGQYU010000201.1:0-1660 GCA_020435885.1 Flavobacteriaceae bacterium | reverse complement strand
GGAGCAGCTTGAACTGCTGGTACAGAAGCCACAGGAGCAGCTTGAACTATAGTGGTTTCAGTTCTTTCAGAACCAGTTTTAATGGTTATTTTAACATCTTCCATTTCCAATTTAACTTCGCTTGCACCAGATTTTGCAACGAATTTAATTAGGTTTTGAATATCTCTTAAATCCATTTTATGTTAGGTTTTATGGTTAGTTAGCGTTATATGCCCATTTTAAATAAATGGCACCCCAAGTAAATCCGCCTCCAAAGGCGGCAAAAATTATATTATCTCCCTTACGGAGTTGTTTTTCGTATTCGTTTAATAATAATGGTAAAGTAGCAGATGTTGTATTTCCATATTTTTGGATGTTCATCATTACTTTATTCATTTCTAAATCCATTCTATTTGCAGTAGCTTCAATAATTCTTTTATTAGCCTGATGTGGCGCCAACCAAGCAACATCTTCTTTAGCAAGATTGTTCCTTTCCATTATTTTGGCACTTACATCTGCCATGTTAGAAACAGCAAATTTGAAAACCGTTCTCCCATCTTGGTAAACATAATGCTGCTTATTTTTTACCGTTTCTTCCGAAGCTGGCAGTATTGAGCCACCTGCTGCTACTTGTAAAAATTCTCTGCCAACGCCATCACTTCTTAAATATTCATCTAAAACACCAAATCCGTCTTTATTTGGTTCAAATAATACCGCTCCGGCTCCATCACCAAAAATAATACACGTGGCTCTATCAGTATAATCTATCATGGATGAATTCATGTCGGCTCCAATAAGTAATACTTTTTTGTACTTACCAGATTCAATATATCTAGCCGCTGTTGACATTCCGAATAAAAAACTTGAACAAGCAGATTCCAAATCAAATGAAAAAGCTTCTGTTGCTCCTATGTTTGAAGCTACAAAAGCTGAAGTTGATGCTGCTTGCATATCTGGTGTTGCCGTTGCAACGATGACAAGTTCTATTTCTTTAGGATCAATTTTTGATTTGGCTATGAGGTCTTTTGCTGCATTTATTGCTAAAAAAGAAGTTCCTTTTCCGGGTTCTTTAAGTATCCTTCTTTCTTTAATTCCGGTACGAGTTGTAATCCATTCATCATTCGTATCTACCATTGTTTCCAGAATCTGATTTGAGAGTACATATTCCGGAACATACATTCCTACAGCAGTTATTGCGGCAGTAATTTTACTCATAGTTCTATCTTTTTGCAGAAAATTGCGTTGACAAAAGTGGCACCAAAGTAATGAAAATTATTCGGGTTTTTAATCAAAATAGCCTTGTTTTTAACATTTTTTGGGTAAAAAAGACAAAAAAACCCTCAAAAATGAGGGCTTTTGAAGTTTTTCAAAATGAAATTTAAGCTACAGCTTCTCCGTTATCAATTACTACTTGACCTCTGTAATATAGCTTACCTTCATGCCAATGAGCTCTATGATATAAATGAGCCTCTCCTGTTGTTGGGTCAACAGCTATTTGAGGTGCAACAGCCTTGTAATGAGTTCTCCTTTTATCTCTTCTTTGTTTCGACGTTTTTCTTTTAGGATGTGCCATTTCTTTACTTATTTATCAGTTTAACAGTCCTTTTAATTTATCCCATCTGGGGTCAGAACTTTCGTTATTAGGTTTTTCTTTAGGTTGAAGCTCTTTTAATTTATCCAA
>JAGQYU010000027.1:1262-29364 GCA_020435885.1 Flavobacteriaceae bacterium | reverse complement strand
CAATATGGAAGAGTTAGAAGCTCGCTTAAAAGAAGCCAATGAAGCAGGAGCTCGTTTTAAAATTATCGTAACAGATGGCGTGTTCTCTATGGATGGTATAGTTGCCAACCTTGATGGAATTTGTGATCTGGCAGAAAAATATGATGCCATGGTAATGGTGGATGAATGCCATGCTGCAGGGTTTATCGGTAAAACCGGAAGAGGAACTTTAGAACTTAAAAATGTTCTAAAACGTGTTGATATTGTTACCGGAACCTTAGGAAAAGCCCTTGGAGGAGCCATGGGCGGTTACACAACTGCTAAGAAAGAAATTATTGAAATATTGCGTCAACGCTCTCGTCCGTATTTATTCTCAAACTCATTAGCTCCTGCTATTGTGGGTGCTTCTTTAAAAGTTTTTGAAATGTTGGAGAAAGATACCTCTTTGCGAGATAAATTAGAGTGGAATACCAATTATTTCCGTAAAGGTATGGAAGCTGCCGGTTTTGATCTCGTAGGGGCTGATGCTGCTATTGTACCGGTTATGTTATACGATGCTAAACTTTCTCAAGTAATGGCTGATGAATTATTGAAAGAAGGTATTTACGTTATCGGATTCTTTTTCCCGGTAGTGCCAAAAGGAAAGGCAAGGATACGCGTACAATTATCAGCAGCTCACGAAAAAGAGCATTTAGATAAGGCTATCGCCGCATTTACAAAGGTTGGCAAAGCTCTAAAGGTTATTTAATTAAATTTGTTTTATGAGTGTAATTAGAATAACCAAACATTTCGATTTTGAAACAGCACATGCTCTGTATGGCTATGACGGCAAATGCAAAAATATACATGGGCATAGTTACCAGTTATTTGTTACGATAATCGGAACTCCCATTGATGACTTCAACCATGTAAAAAATGGTATGGTGTTAGATTTTGGCGACTTGAAACATATTGTAAAGTCCGAAATCGTAGATGTTTTTGACCATGCTACGGTACTGAATGAAAAATCGCCACATAAAGAATTGGCTGAAAAAATAAAAGGACACTCGCCAAAAGTTATTTTAGTTGATTATCAGCCTACTAGTGAAAATATGTTGATTGATTTTGCCGAAAGAATTCAAAAAAAATTACCGAATTCTGTTACATTACACTCTTTAAAACTATACGAAACGCAAAACTCGTATGCAGAATGGTTTGCTGACGACCAAAAGCATTAGCCAGTTTTTGTATTTTTAATGCATGGAAATAACCCTATCGCCAAATAAAAAAATCTATTTCGCTTCTGACCAACACTTTGGTATTCCCAACTATGATAAAAGCTTAGAACGTGAAAAAAAGTTTGTGCATTGGTTGGATACCATTAAAAAAGATGCAGAAGTGTTGTTTTTGCTAGGCGATCTGTTCGATTTTTGGTTTGAATACAAGCGTGTGGTCCCTAAAGGTTTTGTGCGTGTACTCGGTAAACTTTCAGAGCTTAGAGATGCAGGTATTCCTGTCTATTTCTTTGTAGGTAACCATGATCTGTGGATGCATGGCTATTTTGAGCAAGAACTGAATATTCCTGTATATCATACACCTAAAGAATTCACCCTTAACGGAAAAGAATTCTTAATTGGCCATGGCGATGGTTTAGGCCCTGGAGACAAGGGTTACAAACGGATGAAAAAGGTGTTTACCAACCCTTTTTGCAAATGGCTTTTTAA
The DNA here is from genome assembly GCA_020435885.1 of Flavobacteriaceae bacterium. GTDB lineage: Bacteria > Bacteroidota > Bacteroidia > Flavobacteriales > Flavobacteriaceae > Aureibaculum. Next base: position 27,682 of record JAGQYU010000027.1, on the reverse strand, counting down.
ATGGTTGCATCCGGATATAGGGGTAAAACTCGCTCAATACCTTTCAACTAAGAATAAACTTATTTCCGGTGAGGAAGATGTAAAGTTTCTGGGAGAGGAAAACGAATGGTTGGTACAATATGCCAAAAAAAAATTGGAAACCAAGCATTATGATTATTTTGTGTTTGGCCACCGTCATTTACCCATGGAAATTGAAGTTAGCAATGCTAGTAAATATATCAATCTGGGCGACTGGATAACACATTTTACCTATGCTGTTTTTGATGGAAAAGAATTGGAATTAAAATCTTTGAACACATAAAATGTCCAAAACTAAAACTTCTTTTTTCTGCCAAAATTGTGGTACACAACATGCTAAATGGGTAGGCAAATGCTCCGCCTGTGGTGAGTGGAATACCATTGTTGAGGAGGTCATTCAAAAAGAAGAAAAACGAAATTGGAAACAGACTTCAACGGCTAAAAAAGTATCAAAACCTATAAAAATTAATGAAATTGATACGCAAGAAGAAGACCGTATCCATACACATAATAAAGAACTCAACAGAGTACTTGGCGGTGGCTTAGTTAAAGGTTCCATGACCTTGTTGGGTGGCGAGCCGGGTATTGGTAAATCTACCTTGCTATTACAAGTGGCTTTGAGTATCCCTAAAAATATTCTCTATGTTTCGGGTGAAGAAAGTCAAGCACAAATAAAAATGCGTGCTGAACGCCTCAATGCAAAGAATTCCAATTGTCATATCCTTACCGAAACCAAAACACAAAACATATTCGCTTCCATAGAAGAACTACAACCTGATGTGGTAGTGATAGACTCCATCCAAACCCTACATACTGATTATATTGATGCCTCCCCAGGAAGTATTTCACAAATCCGTGAAACTACTGCTGAGTTGATAAAATTTGCTAAAGAAACAGCTACGCCTGTTATTTTAATAGGGCACATTACTAAAGAGGGTACTATTGCAGGGCCAAAGATATTAGAACACATGGTTGACGTAGTTTTACAATTTGAAGGTGATAGAAATTACACCTACCGTATTTTGAGAGCCCAAAAGAACCGTTTTGGCTCTACGGCTGAGTTAGGCATTTACGAAATGCAAAATACAGGCCTCAGAGAAGTGGAGAATCCCTCAGAAATACTAATTTCTGAAAAAGATGAATCCCTTAGCGGAACGGCTATTGGAGCCACTTTAGAAGGTATGCGCCCCTTAATGATAGAAGTACAGGCATTGGTGAGCAGTGCTGTGTATGGTACTCCACAACGTTCGGCTACCGGTTACAATATTAAGCGTTTACATATGATCTTGGCTGTGCTGGAAAAACGTGCCGGATTCCGCTTGGGGGCAAAGGATGTTTTCTTGAATATTGCTGGTGGTATCTCCGTAGATGATCCTGCTATTGATTTAGCGGTGGTTGCCGCTATCTTATCTTCCAATGAAGATGTAGCTATTCCACAGGATTATTGTTTTGCGGCAGAAGTTGGTTTGGCTGGTGAAATACGCCCTGTTAATCGTGTAGAACAACGCATTTTGGAAGCTGAAAAACTAGGTTTTTCAACCATCATTGTATCAAAATTCAATAAAATAGCTAAAAAGAACTACACTATAAACGTAGTACCTGTCTCCAAAATAGAAGAGGTTTTTACAAAATTATTTTAACTGATCCATATCATTTATTTGATAAATATCAGTCAGTATCTTTGAGAATTATCGTTACTAAACCTCGTCATCATGAAAAAAATATACACTCTTTTACTATTCTGTTTCATCACCTTTAGCCTTTCCGCACAAACTGAAAAGAACAAAAAAGTAGAAAAGGTTGGTAGTTTTTATGAGGTAACTATCTACTATGATAATGGCAACATTATGCAGCATGGTTTTTTGACTATGGATAATAAATTACACGCCTCGTGGGAAAGCTATAATGAAGATGGCACTAAAAAATGTGTGGCTACCTACAACGAAGGTGTTAAAACTGGTACTTGGATCTATTGGAACGATGGCAAAAGAACCATGGTAACCTATGAAAACAATAAAATTATTGATGTAGTAAAACTAGATTCTATCAAATAAATCACTCTTCTTTTACGGTTTCTGTACCCCAACCTTCATATTCAGCTCTGTAGCTATTACTTAAGAGTTTAAGTGTTTTTGTGATATTGGTTATATGTTGCGGAGGAATACTATCCTTTCTTGAGATTTGTAATTCGTAAGGATAGTGGCGTTCTTTATTATAAAGCACAGAGTCTATGGCAAAATCAAGTTTTTTGACATCCTCAATAAATTTATCTCTCTTCTTAACATTGTTAAAATACACCCAATGTTTTACATTTCTCTCTTTAGAAAGGTCATCCCCTTCATAGAGCAACTGAATTAAAAACTCGTTATCCATAAAGTAATCATCTTCTAAATTTTGAGGGTAAATATTTTTATAATACTCCCACTTTTTATCATCTTTTATGTATAGATGATTACTACGATTACTAAAATTTGCCGATAGAAGATCATTTAAATCGTCTCTCAAATTTATAGTGTCTTTTACATAGAAAATGTCTAATCCGGAACATTTGTAAGTAACTATACCTACTAGTTTGTTTTTAACAAGACCATCTAATTTATAAGCAACAGAGTCTGAAAAAGTATACAATTCTTCTAACCCTTCTTCTGTTGGAAAACCATTTTTATGGCATTTATCGGTTTCTGTACCTACAATAAGCAGATTTCTGTATACAGGTTTAGCATAGGTATATTGCAGATCAGTTGTTAAAGACATAAAGGCATCGTTCTTCTTAACTACGTAGCTAACCCAATCTTCTTGGGCATTTCCTGTGGAAATTCCTCCCATAAAAAGGATCAAAACTACTGCTGCTAACCTATTTGTTTTTAACATAACTTTTAATTATCGCTTTTAAAGCTCAACAAAAACCGTACCTATTTTTTTTCTTTTATCAAATAAATATATACCGGAAAATGATCGCTGTATCCGCCCATGTACGTATTATAACTATAACTCCTAAAAGGATAGCCTTTATATTGCCCGCTCTCTGTAATTAAGTACCGTTTGTTAAAAATGCCTGCTTTATAGAACCTGTACGAATCAAAATCGTCCTCTAAAAACGGTTGTGTAAAGATGATCTGATCAAAAAGATTAAGCCCATCTCTATATGCCAAGGTGTTCAGACCCCTACGGTGCATATCGGCCATGGGGTTGTATAAGCCTGTTTCTCGCTTAACGTTTGCTTTCTTCTCTTTTGCATTTAAAATATCCTTAACACTGGGGCTATCAGGATCATCATTCAAATCGCCCATAGTGATAATTTTAGCTGCCGGATCAATTTTTTGAAGCGAATCAATGATCTTTTTATTTACTTCTGCGGCAGCATTTCTTTTAGGCCTGCTCTTCGCTTCACCTCCACTCCTCGATGGCCAGTGATTTACAATAACATGGATCAATTCGCCATCCAATAAACCACTTACCAATAATTGGTCTCTGGTGTAATCTCTTTTACCATCATCATAAAGATATAATGGATGCTTACTTTGACTAATTGGTTTGAAATAACGTTTTTGGTAAAGCAATGCTACATCAATTCCTCTTTCATCAGGTGAATCATAATGCGCAATACCATAGTAACTGTCTTTTAATTTATCTGATGCAACCAAATCTTCCAAAACAGCCATATTCTCTACTTCACAAACTCCTATTAAAGCAGGACTAGTTTTGGCGTTCTCCAGCCCAATTTCAGAAATTACTTTACTTAATTTATCAATCTTATCCCAATAAACTTTTGAAGTGTATTTGTCTTTTCCCATAGGGGTTCTGTCATCATCAAACTTTCTGGGATCATTAATGGTATCAAACAAATTTTCTACATTGTAAAATGCTATCGTTCTGATATTATAGGTCTTTTTTTTACTTTGCGAATAAGACGCCACGGAAAGAACGGCTATCAGAAAAGTAAGTAGTATTTTTCTTTTCATTATTCTAGTTTCAAATTTCTTCAAAATTATAAACAAAATCCTAGCCAAAATAATTATTTACGATAAATTAACACCTCTTTTCTTTCAAAAAGCAGTACTTTTGTTGAGCAAAGAAACTTCCTTTTTTTGCACTCGAATAATTTAATGATAAACTATGAAAAAATTAACACTAACACTGTTAATTAGCGTACTGTCCTTTTTTACATTTAATGCCCAAACACTTAGTACAATAAAAGGATCTGTTGTAGATGCACAATCTCAACAGCCACTACCTAATGTAACAGTTACAGTAAATGAAACTGCTATTTCAACATTTACTGATGCTAATGGTAATTTTACCTTATCTAATGTTCCCACAGGAAATCAAGTAGTTCAAGTCAGTTTAGACAGATATGAAACACAAAGTTTCCCTGTTACAGTAGAAGAAGGTAAAGAAATTGATCTTGGCGCTATTTTACTTTTTGTTGATCTGTCTGTTGTTGAAGAAGACAGCGGATTAATTTCCTTAACGGAAGATGATCTTAATGATGATGATAGCAGAGCTGAAAACACAGCAGGTTTGTTACAATCATCCAAAGATGTCTTTGAAAACAGAGCTGCTTTTGACTTTAGCCAAGCATTTTTCAGAATCAGAGGGTATGATTCTCAAAATGCAATGGTTCTAGTAAATGGTTTGCCCATGAACAAAATGTTTAATGGAAGACCACAATGGAACAACTGGGGAGGTTTAAATGACGTTACCAGAAACCAAGAACTTTCTAGCGGATTGTCTGCTTCCAATCTTACTTTTGGTGAAATTTTAGGTTCGACCAATATCTCAACCCGAGCATCGTTATACAGACCCGGACTTAGAATTTCAGGTTCATATTCCAACAGAACTTATGCCGGCAGACTTATGGCTACCTATAGTTCCGGTTTACAAAATGATAAAATTGCTTATACTTTTTCAGCTTCCAGAAGATGGGCAGAAGAAGGCTTCATAGATGGCTCGTTATACGATGCGTATAGTCTATTTGCTGCTTTAGAATATAAACTTAATGAAGCCCATAGCTTAAATGCAACGGCTATTTATGCTCCTAATAAAAGAGGTGGTGTTTCTGCTATAACAGAAAGAGAGTTCAATGCCATGGGCAGGACCTACAATCCGTATTGGGGTTATCAGGAAGGAGACATAAGAAACTCAAGAATACGAGACATTAAAGAGCCTATTTTTATATTATCACACTTTTATGAAGGTGAAAGAACAACTTTAACAACTAGTGTGGCTTATCAGTTTGGTAGCCAAGGCAGAAGTAGGTTAGACTATGCCAATGCTCCGAATCCGGCACCAAACTATTATAAGTATCTTCCAAATTTAGTTAATAAGCCACAAATAGATTGGGCTTCTTTATATAATGCTAATCAAAATACAGTTAATTTACCGGATGCTGGCAAGGCTCGTTATACATTATACGAAGATAGAACTGATGATGATCTGTTTACCATAAGCTCCGTTATGAATACTGTTGTAGACGATAATTTTACCTTAGATGTTGGGGCTTCTTTCAGAAACTTATCATCAGATAATTTTGCCACTCCCATAGATCTTTTAGGTGCTGATTATTATGCTGATGTAAATACATTTACTCTTATAAATGGCCAACCTCTTAGATACGATGCAGAGGGTGAAATTAATAAAGGGATTGACGACAGAATAAAATACAATTATTTAATCAATTCAAATCAAATTAATGCCTTTACTCAATTCAGATTTACTTATGATAAAGCTGATTTCTTTATTGGGGGCTCATATACCAATACTTCTCACCAACGAGATGGAAAATTTTTAAACGAAAGTTTTCCGAACAGCTCTTTAGGCAAAAGCGAAAAACTAACTTTTGATGATTTTGCTGTTAAAGGTGGTGTAACCTACAAAATTACCGGAAGGCATTTATTACAATTGAATGGTGCCTATCTAACCAAAGCCCCAACTATAAGAAACTCATTTGTTAATTCCAGAGAAAATAATTTTGTAGTTCCGGATTTGGAAAGTGAAAAAATTACTTCTGGCGAAGCCAGTTATATTATTAGAACTCCTAAGTTAAAATCTAGATTAACAGGATATTACACTGATTTTATTGGTGGCACAGAAACTAATTTCTATTATACTGAAAATGATCTTACAGGAATAACTGTTGATGATGGCGCTACCGGAGATTTCATTCAAGAAACATTGGTAGATGTAGATAGAAGACATGTTGGATTTGAATTTGGTTTAGAATATCAAATAACTCCTACAATCAAAGCAAGTGCTGCTGCTGCTTATGGAGAACATTATTATTCTGATAATGCTACGTTGTATGTATCAAACGACCAAAGTTTGGCTCCAAATTTATTTGGCGAAGCATACATTAAAAATTATAGGGTAGCAAATGGACCTCAGCAAGCGTATTCTATTGGAATTGAATATAGAGATCCTCATTACTGGTGGGTAAGTGCTACAGGAAATTATCTTTCAAATACTTATGTAGATGTTTCCGCTATCTCAAGAACGGATAGCTTTTTCACAAACCCTGATAGTCCTTTTGGACATCCTTTTGATAATATAGATGATGATCTTGCTCGTCAATTACTTACTCAAGAAGAATTCGACAGTTATTATCTGGTAAACCTTGCTGCAGGTAAATCTTGGCGAAAAAAAGGAACCTATATCAGTCTATTTGCCAGTGTAAATAACTTATTTGACGAAACTTTCAGAACCGGAGGTTACGAACAATCGCGTACAGCTAACTATCAAGCTATGGTAGATGATAATGCCAACGGCACTGCTAACCGTGATTTTGGCAACAAATACTGGTATGGCTTTGGTAGAACGTATTTTATCAATTTAGCCGTAAGCTTTTAATTAAAAAATAACAATAACAAATAAAAAATAAGACAATGTATAAATTCAAACACCTTTTAATAGCTTTTTTAACCATAGGCGTTTTTAATGCATGTGTTGATGATGACTTTGAAATACCAAAGGCAGTTTGTAATGACGGTGATATGCCTACTATCAAAACTGTACAAGACATTTTTAGTTCTTCCTCAACAACAGCCACTCAATATACTTCAGATGATGCTATCGTAGGGTATGTAACCTCTAATGACCAAGCCGGTAATTTTTATAAGTCTATTTCTTTTCAAACAGAGATTGGCGATTTAGGTTTTAGTGTACCGATAGATCAAACCGATTTATATACTATTTATAATCCTGGTCGCAAAGTATATATTAAACTAAAAGATCTTTATACGCAAATAAGCCATGACGGATTGGAAATAGGCGCTTTATATGAAGGTGAAGTAGGTAGAATTGATATTAACCAGTTTACCAACTATATTATCCCTTCTTGTGACGACCCTCTACTTGAAAATGATATGGTAAAAACTGTTACTATCGATCAAATATCAGATGCGCATATCAATACATTAATAGAGCTTTCAGGAGTTCAGTTTGAAGATGCTGCTATCGGAAGTACTTATTACGATGCCGATAACGTTCTGGGAGGAGCTACCAATTGGGATGTTATGGATGTTTCTGGTAATGCGCTGATTTTCAGAACAAGTGAATATGCTGATTTTGCAGGCGTAAGTATTCCCGAAGGCAATGGAACTATCAGAGGAGTTTTAACAAAATATAATAGTGATTATCAATTAATAGCACGTTCTACAGACGATGTTAACCTTGATGGAGAAAGAAAACGAATCGGTTTTGCTGATGGTATAACAGGTACTAAAAAATCTATTACAGAGGTAAGAGCCCTGTTTACAGGCTCAGATACAACAATCTCTGAAGATATTTACATTGAAGGATTAGTAACCATGTCTGGAATTGATGAAGATAATTTGTCTAACAGAAATGCATTTATACAAGACGATAGCGGAGCTATTGCGCTTCGTTTTTCTTCAGCTAACACGCTATCAAGAGGTTTCAAAGTAAAAATGAACCTAAACGGTGCTTTATTAAGCGAATACAACGGTTTGTTGCAAATAAGCAATATTACCCAAGCCACTGATGTTGAATTTGTCAGTGAAGGCAATGCTGATCCTACCCCGGTTGTGGTTACCATTGCTGAGCTTTTAACAGGCAATTATGAATCGCAAGTAGTACAGATAAATGCAGTTCAGTTTGAAAATCAAACAGGAACATATAGCGGCAGTCAAAATATAACTGACTGTACTGATAAAGTAGTAGTTTATACTACAAGTTATGCAACATTTGCCGGTGATGCGTATCCAACAGGCAATGGTACAATCTATGGTATCGCTTCTGAGTTCAATTCGGCTCAATTACTATTAAGAGATACTAATGATACCGCTGGTATGACTGATGATAGGTGTCAGCCTGCTACAGGCAATACACTGATTTCTGGCTTATACTTTTCTGAATATGCTGAGGGAACTAGTAATAACAAATATTTAGAAATCTACAACGGAACAACAGAAACTATTGATCTCTCTGGATATGCTTATCCTAGTGCTTCTAACGGAGCTGATGTTACTGGAACTTACGATTTCTGGAATGATTTTGCTTCAGGGGCTACCATTGCACCCGGAGGGGTATATATTATTGCCCATCCGTCAGCTAATGCTTCAATTTTAGCTAAAGCCAACGAAACTTATACTTATTTAAGCAATGGTGATGACGGATTTGCTTTGGTTAAAGGAACTCAATCTAGTTATGTTATTATTGATATGATAGGAGATTGGGGGCCTGATCCAGGTGATGGCTGGGATGTTGCTGGAGTAACACTAGCCACAAAAGATCATACATTGGTCAGAAAAGCATCTATAACTCAAAGTAACCCTAATTGGGATAGTTCAAGAGGAACCAATGTTGATGATTCTGAATGGGTAGTTAAAGATGTTGATGATTGGACAAGTTTAGGTTCTAGATAAAATTTTAAAACAACTCTAAAAAACCCGAACAAATGTTCGGGTTTTTTTATACAATTTCTTCTAAGATAATATACACCGGAAAATGATCGCTAAACCCTCCTTGATGCCATTTTCCTATATAGGTTCTAAAAGGGTTTCCTCTTCGTTTTCCTTTCCATTCTTTTAAAAAATGATCGTCAAAAATATAAGCATTACGATAAATAAATCCTGAGTCTTCAAAAAAAGTCTTGCTAATAATAATCTGATCAAACACATGCCAATCGCCATTATGATTCAATGAACCATTACCTTTAGCCAATAAAGACTCAAACGGATTATACAAATCTTCATCAACCAAATGTTGCTTTATACTTTTACTTATGGGGTCATCATTAAAATCACCCATAATAAGTACTTTAGCTAAGTCTGTTTCTTCTTTTATAATATCAATAATTTGATGAACCTTATCAGCTCCTGCTATGCGCTTGTACTCCGTTTTATCTTCTCCCTCTCTTCTGGATGGCCAATGATTAACAATACAATACACCGTTTCTCCTTGTAACTTTCCTTTTACCAATAAAATGTCTCTAGTATAATCACGTTCACCAAATTCATTTTCAATGAGCAGTGTAAATGTTTGAGAGTGTTCTACTGAAAAAATATTCTTTCTATATAAAAATGCTACTTCAATTCCTCGCTCATCGGCAGAATCATAATGCACATAACCATACCCATATTTCTGCAAACTTTCTGTTTGTATAAGGTCTTTTACAACTTCTTTATTTTCAACTTCTGCTAAACCGATAATCGCCGGTGGAAAACCTGTTTCTTTAACCCCAATTTGTGAAATTACCGAAGCCATTTTCTTTACTTTTCTACTGTACTTTTTAGCATTCCATTTTTTAGTGCCTTTCGGTGTAAAATCATCGTCCAACATATCCAGATCATCATAAATATCAAATAAGTTTTCCAGATTATAAAAAGCTACTGTATATAAATTATGTTGCGGGTTTTCTGTATCCAAAACTGTTTTAATTGAAATCCGAAAGTACAAAAAATATTATTTTTTACTTCGGCAAACTTCATACCTTTGCCTTTATGATTGAAAAGAAGAGTTTAGATTTTGAAAAGGTAGTCCTTATTGGTATTGTAAACCAAGGGCAAGATGAGGAAAAATCTAAAGAATATTTAGATGAACTGGCTTTTTTAACCTACACTGCTGGTGGTGAGGTAGTTAAACGCTTTACGCAAAAAATTGATGTGCCTAATCCTAAGACTTTTATCGGAACAGGTAAAATGGAAGAGGTACTGGAATATGTTGAAAATAATGATATTGGCACTGTTATTTTTGATGATGAATTAAGCCCTGCACAGCAAAAAAATATAGAACGTGTTTTAAAATGTAAAATATTAGACCGGACCGGACTTATTTTAGACATTTTTGCACAGCGGGCACAAACCAGTTATGCTCGTACTCAAGTAGAACTGGCCCAATACGAATATTTATTACCCAGATTAACTGGACTTTGGACGCATTTAGAGCGTCAACGAGGTGGTATAGGAATGCGTGGCCCCGGCGAAACTGAGATTGAAACAGACCGCCGTATTGTTAGAGATAAAATTGCTCTCTTAAAAAAGAAGCTCACTACCATTGATAAACAAATGGCTGTCCAACGCAGTAACAGAGGTAAATTGGTACGTGTTGCTTTGGTGGGTTATACCAACGTGGGTAAATCTACATTGATGAACGTTATTAGCAAAAGCAATGTCTTTGCAGAAAATAAATTGTTTGCTACTTTAGATACCACGGTGCGCAAAGTGGTTATTAAAAACATTCCTTTTTTATTATCAGATACTGTTGGTTTCATCAGAAAATTACCAACACAACTGGTAGAATCGTTCAAGTCTACGCTTGATGAAGTAAGAGAGGCTGATCTATTGCTACATGTGGTAGATATTTCGCATCCAAATTTTGAACATCATATAGAATCTGTACATCAAATTTTACATGAAATTAAGAGTGATGATAAGCCTACATTAATGATCTTCAATAAAATAGATGCTTATGAGCATGAAACTATTGATGAAGACGATCTGGTTACCGAAAAGACTACATCACACTTCACCTTGGAAGAGTGGAAGCGTACATGGATGAGTAAGTTAGGTGATAACTGCATCTTTATTTCTGCATTAAACAAAGAAAATTTAGAGGAGTTTAAAGAACGTATTTTTGAAGCTGTAAAAGCCATTCACACCACACGTTTTCCGTATAATGATTTTTTGTATCAAGAGTTTGAAGAGTAAGTTATTCAGAGCCTATAGAATCGTCAATAATTCCTAAACGTTTTGCCCGGTTTTCCCAGTTCTTTCTGGCTAGTACTTGTAAGTCTTCTATCGTATCACTTTCGTCCATAATTTCAAGACCTAAGAGCGTTTCTATTACATCTTCCATCGTTACTAATCCGCTTACAGAACCGTATTCATCAACCACTAAAGCCATATGTTCTTTTGCCTGTACCAGTTTTTCAAAAAGCTTTGGAATAGGTACATTTCTATTAACAACCAAAACTTCCCGTTTTAGGTCGGCCAGTTTTAGATCGTGTTTATCTTCGGCAACACTCTTGTAAACATCATCTTTAAGAATAAAACCAGTTATATTGTCTGATTTGTCTTTATACACCGGTATTCTTGAAAATCTTAGTTCTTTATTCTCTTCAAAGAAATCTTTGATATTTTGATCTTCCGAGGCAATTTTAAGCACCGTTCTTGGCGTCATAATATTTTTTGCCTGCACTTTTTTAAAGTTGAGCAAATTTTTTATAACAACAGATTCCGATTCTTCAAAAACACCTTCTTCATGAGCTATGTCTGCCATAGCATGGAAATCTTCACGGCTCAATACACTTTCGCCATGAGCGCCTTTTCCAAACAATTTTGTGAATAGTTGTAATATCCAAATAATACCTGTCCACTTAAAAACAAAGATCATCATATTAAGAACTCTGGTTGAAAACCCAGCTAATTGTTTCCAATACGTTGCCCCAATAGTTTTTGGGATAATTTCCGAAACCACCAAAATAAGAACTGTCATTACCGCAGAAACAATACCTACTGCATTATTGCCGGAACCAAATGCTTTTTCTGCCTGTACGCCCACCAAAATAGCACCAACCGTATGTGCCACAGTATTTAGTGTTAAAATGGCTATTAACGGTTTATCAACGTCTTTTTTTAGCTCTTCTAAGCCTTTAGCATAACTTTTGTTCTCTTTCTTTTTTACATTTATAAATGTTGGTGTTACACTCAGCAAAACTGCTTCTAGAATAGAACACAAAAAAGAAAAGAGAATTGAAACTACTGCATATAAGATCAATAAGGTCATTGCACAAAATTGAAATGCTAAAATACAAAAAAGGAGTTCTCCATACCAGAGAACTCCTTTATGTCTTTATAAAATTGATTCTTTTTAGAAAGAATAATTTAAACCGAACATCCAGTAGGTTTGTATTTTATTATCTAAAGAATCGAATGTTTCAGAAGGATTATCAACTAATGCATAGTTCAACGCTTCTTGTTTATTATCTCGTAAACCGAATTCAAAGCCTAAACCAATGCCTTTCCATATAGTATAACCGAAAGAGTTAGTCCATGTCCAATTAGAATAGTCAGAACTCTTATAACTTTGGAACAAAGAAAGGTTAGATTTAAAACTTACATCTTTAATCTTTTTGGTATAATCTGCAACTATTTTTGCTCCCATAGAAGATTCAAAAACCGTTTCACCACTGCTGAAAACAAAATTATAGTTAAGCGGATGAATTACAACCACAAGGTCAGAAATTGGTGTCCAAGTAGCACCGGCACCTAAATCCAAATACCCAGGATCGTTAAAATTGCTCAACAATGTTGTTCTGTATTCTGCTAAACCAGAAATAGCAAATTTTTCGCTTAGTTTTCTTCCGTAAAGTGATGATAAATTAAATACATCATTGGCCTGTCTAAAATCAGTTTTGTCAGTAGGGTCATCTTTATCATCAAATTTTACCCACGCTAAATTTACATTGGCTGAATTTCTCCAAAAGAATTTTTCTTGTAATAAATTGGCAAAAGCATTAACCGTAAACCCAATATTACCCGAAGATGAATTTGGAGTTCCTTTGGCATACCAATTGTTAAATCCTGAAAGGTTAGCGCCTATCGTACCGAAAGCTCCTTTTTTCCAACCAGGCAAAGCATCAATCTGTGCCTGAATAGCATCTACTTTTGCCTGCAATGCTGCGATCGAGTCTTTTTTAGGAGCCATTTGAGCCTTTAGTTCTTCTTCAGTTTGAGCGAATGAAGACACTCCAAAGATCATTACTAAAATGAATACTAATTTTTTCATGTTTTTGTTTTTAGTTTTTCTGTTCAAAGTGCGAATGTACACTTTTTTTAGACCCAATTTTCTTAAAAGGTCACATAAATAAAGTTACTTTGGGACTTTATACAATGGAACCGTTGAGCAAGATTCACCAAACATGATGCTTTTTACAACGGGTTGTAATTTTTCAATTAACTGTAAATAAGCGGTTTGTGGAATAGGTTTATCTGAACATCCTTTTATTATTATGGGCTTCCCTTCGTACTCTGTAATGTTTAAATTTGAGATAATATCATGGAAAATTGCAGTTTCCAACAACTCTAAATCACCAGCTACAATTTTTTTAGCAAATGGTGCCAATTTAGTTGTTATCAACATATAAGCCCATGAGGGAATAATAGCATCAGCTGAGCATATCAAAGCCACATAATGACCATCATATAGGTTCCAATTATGGTTTTCGACAGCCTCTCTAAAGTCTTTTTCTTTTAAGATAAGTCCTTCAAAAAGCCAATCTGCAATATCAAAAACAGTTCTAGTGCCTTTTGGATACAAATCTTCCAAATCAATAGTAATGAGATTACTTTTGGCAACCCTATTTACTATTTCATCACTCATTATAAAAAACCTAATTGAAGTTTAGCCTCATCGCTCATCATATCCTGTGTCCAAGGTGGATCGAAAGTTATTTCCACCTCTACATTCCTAACTTCTTCTAAAGTTTTTACCTTTTCTTCTACCTCTACAGGCAACGTTTCCGCAACAGGGCAGTTCGGTGAAGTGAGGGTCATTAGTATTTTAACATCGTCTTGTTCGTTTACAAAAACATCGTAAATCAAGCCCAGCTCAAATATATCTACAGGTATTTCAGGATCGTAAATTGTTTTTAGTACAACTACAATTTTATCACCTATTTCTTGCTTCTGTGTTTCAGTCATCTTTTAATCAGTCTAAATAAGAACAAATATACAACTATTATGATAATTTAGATTGATAGGCAACAGCATATAATTTCAATTGTTTTATCATAGAAACCAAGCCATTTGCCCTTGTGGGTGATAAGTGTTCTTTTAAACCTATTTCATCAATAAAACCGGTATCGGCATCTAAAATTTCTTGAGGTGTATGATCTGAAAAAACTCTCAATAACAACGCAATAATGCCTTTGGTTAAAATAGCATCGCTGTCGGCTGTAAATTCAATCTTTCCATTATTTTCATCAGCATGTATCCAAACTTTTGATTGACAGCCTTTTATAATATTATCATCCGTTTTATATTTTTCATCGATAAGCGGAATTGACTTGCCTAATTCTATAAGATATTCATAGCGTTGCATCCAGTCATCAAACATGGAGAATTCGTCTATAATTTCTTCTTGTATTTCTTTTATAGTCATTTTTTAAACTTATTTTTGCAAAGGTACATAACAATGAGAACATGAGTAAACTTTTAATAGTTGGAACCGTAGCTTTCGATGCCATTGAAACACCTTTTGGAAAAACAGATAAAATATTAGGAGGCGCTGCCACTTTTATTGGATTGGCAGCCTCACAATTTGGAGTAAAATCTGCCATAGTTTCTGTGGTAGGCGATGATTTTCCGCAAGGTTACTTAGAAATGTTGCAACATAAAGATATTGATACATCCGGAATTGAAGTAGTAAAAGGCGGAAAAACCTTTTTCTGGAAAGGAAAATATCACAATGATCTGAATACCAGAGATACATTGGTAACAGAGCTAAATGTACTCGCAGATTTTAAACCAAAAGTACCTGAAGATTTTAAAAATTGCGATTTTTTAATGTTAGGAAATTTACACCCTACCATTCAAATGGATGTAATAAAACAAATTCCAAACCGACCAAAATTGGTAGTATTGGACACCATGAACTTTTGGATGAACAACACTTGGGATGAATTAATAGAAGTCCTTAAAAAAATAGATGTTATTACCATTAATGATGAGGAAGCCCGCCAATTGAGTGGAGAATATTCTTTGGTAAAAGCAGCACAGCGTATTTCAGAGTTTGGGCCTAAGTACGTGGTAATTAAAAAAGGAGAACACGGAGCATTGCTCTTCCACAAAGAAAATATCTTTTTTGCCCCTGCATTACCATTAGAGGAGGTATTTGACCCAACGGGTGCCGGAGATACCTTCGCAGGAGGGTTTATTGGTTATTTAGCCAAAACCAAGGATATTTCATTTGAAAATATGAAAAATGCTGTTATTTTTGGATCGAACTTAGCATCGTTTTCAGTGGAAAAATTCGGAACCCGAAGAATGGAATACCTTACAAAAGATGAAATTTACAACCGCTTACGTCAATTTAAGCAGTTAACACAATTTGAAATAGAACTTAACTAATACTAATTCCGCATCTGCATGCGGATTTTTTTTTACTGATTATTATGAGCGACGCTATAAAACATGAATGTGGAATTGCCCTGGTTAGGTTACTAAAACCGCTGGAATACTATCAAAAAAAATACGGTACTACTTTCTACGGCATCAATAAGATGTACCTTTTGATGGAAAAGCAGCACAACCGTGGGCAAGATGGAGCCGGTTTTGCAAGTATTAAATTTGATGTAGATCCGGGTACAAGATATATAAGTCGCATCAGGTCTAATCAACAAGCGCCTATACAAGATATTTTTGCTCAGATCAATACTCGTTTGAACACAGAGTTGGAGAAAAATCCTGATAAAAAAAATGATGTACAGTGGCAAATTGAAAATATTCCTTATGTAGGCAATGTTTTTTTAGGACATGTTAGATATGGTACATTTGGTAAGAACAGTATAGAAAGTGTACATCCGTTTTTACGACAAAACAACTGGAAACACAAAAACCTTATTGTTGCAGGTAATTTTAATATGACCAACTCTGACGATCTTCTTCAGGAGTTGATAGAACTAGGTCAGCACCCTAAAGAAAACACTGATACTGTAACAATTATGGAAAAAATTGGTCACTTTTTAGATGATGAAGTAGCTAATTTATATCAGGTTTGTAAAGAGAGGGGTATCAATAAAAAAGATGCTTCCACTGTAATTGAAAAAGAGTTGAACATTAAAAAAATACTTCAAAGAGCTTCTAAAAACTGGGATGGGGGTTATGCTATGGTTGGATTGATTGGTCATGGTGATGCCTTTGTATTTAGAGATCCTTCCGGCATACGGCCTGCTTATTATTACCAAGATGATGAAGTAGTTGTGGTAGCTTCTGAAAGGCCTGTTATACAAACTGTTTTTAATGTTGATTTTGAGGCTATTACTGAACTAGAAAGAGCACATGCTTTAATTATTAAAAAAGACGGTTCTACATCCGTGGAGCAAATTTTAGAACAAAAAGAGAAAAAAGCCTGCTCTTTTGAACGTATATATTTCTCCAGAGGGAGTGATAGCGAAATTTATAAAGAAAGGAAAGAACTAGGAAGGCTTATTTTTCCTACTGTTCTAGAAGCTATTGATAATAACATCACTAACACTGTGTTCTCGTATATTCCCAACACGGCTGAAACATCATTTTTTGGAATAGCCGAAGCTGCCGAGAACTATCTCAATAAAGATAAAATCAGCAGAATACTTAATGGGAAAAGAACGCTTTCAGCTGAAAAAGTAGAAGAAATTCTTTCCGAAAGGGCCAGAATAGAAAAAATTGCTATTAAAGATGCTAAGCTCAGAACTTTTATTGCTGATGATAATAGTAGGGATGATCTGGTAGCACACGTATATGATGTTACGTATGGTGTAGTAAAACCTAATGATAATCTGGTAATTATTGACGACAGTATTGTCCGTGGTACGACGTTAAAGAAAAGTATCATCAAAATTTTGGACAGGTTGCATCCAAAGAGAATTGTAATCGTTTCTTCTGCCCCCCAAATACGTTATCCGGATTGTTATGGGATTGATATGGCAAAATTGGATGAGTTCATCGCTTTTAAAGCAACTTTAGAATTGCTGAAAGAAACGGATCAATACCATATTGTAGATGAAGTTTATCAAAAGTGCAAAAAGCAACATGAAATTGCCGAAGATAAGCTAGAAAACTACGTAAAAGATATTTACAAACCTTTTACACCTGAGCAAATCTCCGATAAAATAGCAGAAATGCTTAAAACTGATGATATTAAAGCTGAGATTAAAATCATTTACCAGTCTATAGAAAATCTGCATAAAGCATGTCCAAAAAATGCAGGCGACTGGTATTTTTCCGGTAACTACCCGACAATTGGTGGAACAAAAGTGGTTAACAGAGCTTTCATTAATTTCTATGAAGGAAATAATAAAAGGGCCTATTAGTTTGGCATTTTAATTGCTTTATTGGTAATAAATTATTGGATTATGAAAAATATATTGCCAATACTTATAGTGTTTTTAATGAGTTGTAGTTCAGCACAAGTAAGTAATAATGCTCCTTTTAAAGTGAATTCTATACACTATAAAAGCAGTTCAAAAATACTGGAACTTACCCTTAAAAATCCTCTACCACAAGATATAACATTAACCGCTGTCTATTTTAGAGACACAAAGGTTGAATGGACTAAAAACACAGGTAAGTTGATTTTTAATGCAGATTTTTCTATTAATGACCGAATTGAAAGGCCATTGATACTCCATGCCGATCCTAAAAAAGAATTTGGAAATCAGCCTCCTGTAAAAAAGGAAAAGATTCCATTTGAATTAACTGATAATGAATGTATTATATCATATATAGAAAAAGGAGAAACAAAATTCTATAAAGCAATAGTAACAATTTTAGAGTAACTTTTTCTAAAAAATATGTGATAGTCCTATCAGCAAAAAATTAGAATAAGCTCCCGGTTGCGTTGAAAACTCTGAAGATATTTTTATAGAAGAAAAATTACCAATTTTGTAGGTAGCATTAGCCTTAAATTTGTTGAAATTACCCAGATCGTTATCTAAAAATGTAGATGCTTCTGCTGAAATGTTGAATTTATTTACCTTATTACCCAGCTTCATAACCGCTCCGCCTCCAATATTGAATCGTTTATCAAGAATATAGTATGGATAGTCAGAAACACCATCAACGTTACTTTTTGAAAAAGACGATTCTGCAAACGGAATGATTTTAAACAATTTATTGGCTGAACTTTCTAAATGTAATCTTGCAATTGCAAAGCCTTCATAATTTTCATCTGAATAATATTTTCCTTTTACATTAACAGAACTTTGTAGCCAGTTAGTTAATTTATTTGTTTGACTAACAACTAATTGTGTTCTGTATATTTTCTTTTCGTAAGCAGCATTTGTTTGAGCCGGCTCTATAGAAACTTCCGCTGAACTAAGACTTTTCTCTTTTGTAACTAAAAACGCAGCTTTTCCGTTACCATACAATTGTTGATTTTCATCAACCTCAACTCCACCTGAAATTACATATTTTTTATTGCTGTCTTTTGGTAATTTTTTATAAGCATACGAAACTCCATATACCTTTTTATTAATATTATCTTCATCGCCAATTACATCATCAATTTTATAAAAATCTGTATGAGAAGCTGTTATAGAATGGATCGATTCATTGGCTCTACTATTATATGTAGCTGATTTACTGAAAGATGTGAGCCTCTTTTCATCTCCAAAAATTGCAGCTTCTACTTCTGCAAAATTATTTTCCTCAACTCTAATATCCGTCACTATCTGTTGCTGTATATCTTCTTTAAACAGATCATTATACTTTTCTAACAATTCTTTTTGAGTAACCCTTTCCGCATCAATAACCTTGGCATTCAATAGTTCTTTTACAGAATCTTTTACAACTTGATTATTGATTGTAGAAGCCGTTTCCCACGATTCATTAATGTTATTTCTTTGCAGCAACAACTTGCTCATGGCTGCTTTGGCTGCATCATCCTCTTGATGTAATGTTATATAGTTAGTGTACTCTTTTTCAATAGTTTCATAATCATTTAACTTGGTTAGCCAATCCATTTTTTGAGTAAAAGGAACTTTTTGAGAATATTTTGACCAATCATATGCTTTTCTATATGCTTCTTTTTCAGCATAATAATGCGAAATTTTATCAGCAATATCCCATAAACTGGATGTTTCATCAGCAATCAAATTATCCAATTCAGATTCAGCCTTTTCACTGTCATAGACAAGCAAATGTTTCACATAATTCTGATGATTGATATAATTAGGTTCCTTTTGGTCTATCTTTTTTAGGACTTTAGCTATTTCAGAAGCATTTTCCTCAGTATTAAATGCCTTATAATAATCTTTTAATATGGGTAAACTGTCTGAAGCCAAATATTGCTTTGCCAACCACTCATTTTTTTCTTCATTATTTGCATAACCATATTTCTTAGATAAGTTTTTGGAAAATAGCACATTATCTTTTGATGGATTTTTAGCAACATACTCTTTGAACGCTTGCCATGCTTCCTCGGGTTTTTCATCAACAATCATTCTATCAAAATATTGAACCCATGCAGAAGTATCAATTTCTTTTTCGTTTAACATCGCTAGTTTATCAAAACTTTCCGTTTGTTTCTTTTGCTGATGTATTATATGGCGAGTGTGTTTTCTTACTATAACTGGTCTTTCAATACTATCCTTTTGCTCTTCTTTTGGTTCAACTTTTTCATTGAAAGCAATATCATACGCTTTGTATTCTTCAAACTCTTTCAATGTGTTTTGAAGTACAATATCTGTTAAAAATTTAGTGTCGGATGTGTTTATATCACTATTTATCAGAAGTTTTGGCAAATTCGTTTTAACGTTATACAGAAATCCTCTCAAAAATGGTGTTTTAGAAAATTCAAGCCCCGAAACTTTAAATTGATTTTCAACTTTTAAAAACTTTTCGTTTGAGGCATATACAAACCAATAAAATTCACCTTTATCATTTTCATTAAAATCAGCTTGTTGTACTGTATAATTGTAACTATCTGCTTTGTGTTCATAAATTGATTCTCGCCATTCCTGTGTTATGGGAGCAGCTTTCTTCACTGCATAAAACTTAGATAACGGATAGGTGCTTTTATTTTTTGCCAAATATGCTGAAAAAGTTGTGAATAGTCCATCACCATCTTCTTTCTTGGTTTTCCAATTTTTAGTACCTGTCTGTAAACTATCCATATAAAAAACAGAAGCATTTACCGAATGCGTCCAAATACCTGTATACAAATACAATGATTGGTGCATTACTTGTTCATTATCATTTAGTAGAAAACCATTGGTTATTTTAGGGAAATCAAAAATTGTTTTATCCCAAGGTTCTGTGTCAAATTCTCTATAGCTTCCATTTTCTCTATCACCAAGATAATAACTACTAAAATATTTTATAGAATCTAAATTCATTACCACCTGCTGAAAACCAACCTGACTTACCTTGCCAGAAGGAGGAATATACGTTACAGGCTTTATCCCCAGAGTATCTTTATTCCATTTTCTTTTTGCAGTTTTTAATGCTCTTGACATGTATTCCTCATGTTTCCAGTTCTTTAATTGTAAAGGAACATGGTTATAACCTTTGAAGCCTAACTCATGTCCTTCACTTGAAATATCATGTGATAGCCAGTCTAATACACTTTCACTCTCGGTATTCTTATTGATTTTATAACGATCCCACTGCTCAAAAAGGTAAGGAGGTGTTGTTATCTGCCTATCATCAAAAGTAACTGAAGCTGTATATTGTATTTGTAAACTATCAGCCAGTTTTTTCATATCAGGCCACCAAACTCCATGTACAAAATCCAATTGTGAATACTCTTTATTATCAATTATCTCAACCTTTTCATCGGAATAAGGGCTTGGAAAATCGTCCAAAAAAATGGTGCTTACATTAGCAATAGGATAAGGAATTCCTTCCAACCCTAATAATAAACTAGAAAATAGAACCCCTCTGTCCTTCTTTTCGATTGGGTCAGTAGTATTAAAAGTTATAACCTTTCCTCTTCCTATTCTGTTTTCAAGTAATACAGGATATTTTTGATTGTTTATAGCAGTAGCTAACATTCTTATTGATTCATCAAATTGGTTTGCTTTAAAACCCAAGTGGCGTGTGGTCTCATCATACTTTAAACCTCTTGAATTCGGCAGTAAATTTGTAGTAAACAAATATCCAATAGCTGATGAGTCTATGCTCATTTCCGCAGCTTTTTTTAAGCCATAGAAGTATTTGAATCTTGTATCTGTATATATTTTAGGTAAAATAAGTGTGCCGCCATTGGAAACAAACTCCAGCAAAGAAACTACACCTTTATCAGATAGTCCTTCTGCATTATTTAAAGTAATGACCTTTGTACTTTTATCTATTGCAGGATACTCATTCCAACTGGCGATTTGTATAGATCGTAATGGGAGTTTGGTATAATCGCATACTTTCTTTAAGTGAATATTAAAAACTACATCACTTTCATTGTCTTCATCAACAATATTTTGGATTAAGACAATATCATCATTTATATCAGAATTTGAAGCGTTTTTACCTGCAAATGTTCGAAACTCCAAAAACTCATAGATAAGAATAGAAAATAACACTATTAATAAAAATAGTATGGCGTGCTTTCTGTTATTTTCAACGAATTTGATCATTAAAAACTGATTCGTTAATTGGTTGAGTTGTTAGCTATAATTAACGGATTCAGCGTATAAAGGTCAAAATCAAGCGCTTTGAAGTCTCTTTTTTGAACTTTACCTTTTTCTAAAATCTCTTTCGGATATACAAATACTCTCCTAAAAGCGTTATATATAATCCATTGCAGCCAATAAAAGATAGCTCTTCCTATTTGTTGGGGAGATTTTTCTTTCGAAAGTAATACCTCCATATTACCTCGTAAGGCGCTATTTGCAGCAATTGGGTTGTTCAAAAAAGTAATGTTATATAGCAATTTTTTACAAATATATCCAAAAAACATTCCTTATAAAATTTTTTTAAGAATTTCGTTGCTTTGTTTGTGTTTTTTTCAACAAACTTATTAACGGTTTCGCTCTTCTGTTATTGCTATTAAAACCTGAAAAAACACCTAAAAAACACTTTCGTTTTTTTGTTTCGTCCGTAAAATTCTAAGCCTCTTTATATTATGGCTTGAGTTTAACATTTTCATCTTTCCAAAAATTTTTGGCACAGAGTTTGGTTTCTAGCTCATAGAAACAATAAAACTTATGCCTATGAAAGCTTTAAAATTACTCGGCGGAATATTTTTAACTATCACATTGTTTACTTCATGTATAGTTGATATTGATACTTATGAAGAACCTGTTACCTTAGAACAACTGGTAACATCATATGATATTTGGTATGTTGATTATAACAGCACCACTGGAAATGGCGATGTGCCCTTTTTATCAAAAGCTTTTACCGTTTCTTTTATAAATGGAAGATTATATGCAAATAACAATTTGGTTGGCCTTGGTTCAGTTGGAAGCGGATATGGCATTCAGATAGGATACTATGATACTTACAATGGCGTATTGGAAATAGATCATAATTATGATGGATTTATTGATCTAGAAGTATATCAAATTTCCAGAAATCAAATAAAACTAAGAGACAGTTATACCAATACATCGTATTATTTGATTGGATATGACAGCAGAAATTTTGACTACGATAAAGTGTTTTATGACAACATTGAATACTTTTTGCAAGAGTATGTAGCTTGGGAGAAAACATATACTAGTCAGCAAGGTGCTCTGAATGAGTTTGATAACGAAAATTTCTTGCAGTTTACACCAGAATATTCTAATACATTTAGATCATCAGAAGACAACTTTGGCACGAATATTGACAATATTTATTGGGACTATGAAGGTGGTTATGAAGTGTATGATGTTCAAGGATATGACAACCTGAAAGTTTTAACATTAGATTATGATTTCTTTGACAATGAAGAGTTTGAATTGACCGTTATAAATGATGGAGAAATTGATCTGTATCATGTAGATTCCGGAACAACCTATACGTTTAAAGGAAGACGAAACATTCAATTCAAAAATGCAGAAGAAAAAGCAAAAGCTGAGCAAGGCAGAAAACGATTCAAAGTAGATCGTAAAACAAAAACAAGACGTACAAAAGTATAAAGATAAGGTTTGGTTAGTTGATTTTGGTTGATTTAACATCAACCGCAAAGCCGCCCCGGAAATTCTGGGGCGGTTTTTGTATTTTTATATCAGATTATAAACCAACAAAATGATCAATAAAAGACTTCTCATAAAAAATCTGCTTGCTTATAATGATGAGAATAGCTTTTATGATAAAAAGGCAAAATTAAGCCTTGATTCTAAAGAAGGAAAAGCGAAGTTTTTAAAACATGTTTGCGCACTTTCCAATTCGAATGCAGAAAACAATTCCTATATAGTTATCGGTGTTGAAGATGAAACTAATAAAATTATTGGTGTCGATTTTTTTGACGATAGCAAGATACAGAACCTTATAAACGCCTATTTTATTAACCCTCCAAGAATTCAGTATGAAAATGTTCCGTTTCCAAAATTACCTCGTTATAAGGTCGTGGGACTGGTAACCATAAACCCTATAAACAAACTCACTTCCTTTAAAAAAGGTATTTGGAAATATCCCAAAAACTCAACGTTTTACAGGCAAGGCAGTAATTCGCTTCTTATCACCTCAAAGGAAACTTTTCCAAAAAATAATAATAAAGAAATTGTAGAAGCTCTCGAAAAAAATGCCGGTAACAACATAGAACTTACACTTAACGGTGTTTTTGATTTCTTTAAAGAGCATCAAAATAATTTAAACGCCACCTATAAAGTATTTAAAGATCAGTTTGTGGTTTGCTGGGCAGGGGTTGAAAAACGTGTAAACGGTAAAACTCTCTACTCAAGGGTTGATATTGAACTTGTTAATGAACAAATTCGTTTGTTCTATTCTGCTTTGGACGAAGTTGAAATTGACTATAACAGCCAATCTTTTATCATTACGGAGTATATAGAACTAGGTATTGATCAAAATCACACATATTATCCACTTGAGAAAACTATCATCAACTTTAAGGATAACGGTGTATATGATATTGTTACTGAATTGCTATTTACACCTCCAAAGTATGATTATATAGTATTACAGCATTTATATAACAGCAATAATGCTCTTTTAGAGAAATTGCAAAAAAATATTCCGCTTACTAAACGAGAAAAAGCTGACCTTAAACAATTACCCCTAACTTACATGATTTGCTCTTTAAATGACTTTACAGAGGCAAAAAGCAAACTTGAATCCGCTAAGTCCTTATTAAAAGATTTAGAGGATAAATCCGCTTACATAAGTTTGAAAGAAGCGCTGCGTGTATTACGAAAAGTAAAATACAGTTAATTACCTAGTGTTCTTACATAATTAACCAAATCCCAACGCTGATCTTCAGTAAGTATAGGCCCCCATTTAATCATATCATTTCTACCATTGGTAATCTTCCAAAAGATCTCACCATCAACTTGCGATTGTACCATGGAAGAAGTTAAATTCTGAGGTTTTGGGTTTAGAGCTTTTCCTCCTATTCCATCACCTTTCCCTTGTGTTCCATGGCAGATCATACATCTGGTTTTAAATATCTTGGCACCTCTGGCAGCAGACTCTTGCTTCTGCTGAGCACTTATAGGGTTTTTAAGACTTTTTGCTCCTTCCGGTGCTTTCCATCTGTCTTCTTGTAGTTTTATCCCTGCAAAACTTAATAAAAAGAAAGACAGTAGTATGTAAAGTATATATTGTTTCATGTTTTTCAATTTTAACTATTGATAAATTTTATCATCACTTAATAGACAAATTCTGTACCAATATATAAGTTAAAAATAAAAAATGGCTCGTAATTAAAAACGTTTAAACTTGTTTTTTATTCTTTGTTAAGTTTAATTTATTGATTATCAGTAATCTAAAATTGATTCCTTTAAAAATTTTACCATACATTGAATGTTTAGTACTTTTAAGCAATAATTAACTTTTTTATGAAAAAAACAGCACTTATTACAGGAGCATCCAGTGGAATTGGCAGGGCTACAGCTATTGCTTTCGCCAAAAGCGGAATCCAACTTATTATTTGCGGAAGACGTCAAGAGCGTTTAGATGAACTGGCTAAGATCTTACAAAACGATACTAGTGTTTACACGTTGAATTTCGATGTACGCAATAAAAATGATGTGGCTACTGCCATCAACTCTATTCCGGAAGCATTTAAACCCATAGATATTTTGATAAACAATGCGGGGAATGCACATGGCCTAGATCCTATTCAAGAAGGTAGTTTGGATGACTGGGACGCTATGATGGATATTAACGTAAAAGGGTTGTTGTATGTTAGTAAAGCTGTAATTCCGGAAATGGTAAAAAATAATTCTGGACACATCATAAACTTAGGTTCTTTGGCAGGAAAAGAAGTGTATCCTAAAGGAAATGTGTATTGTGGCAGTAAACATGCTGTAGATGCTATATCACAAGGTATGCGGATTGACCTCAACCAATATGGTATAAAAGTAGGAGCCATAAACCCCGGATTGGTACAAACCGAATTCTCTAAAGTGCGTTTTAAAGGTGATGCTATTGCGGATACTGTTTATAAAGGCTACAAAGCTTTACAAGCAGAAGATATTGCAGACATTATTCTTTTTGCAGTTACCAGGCCTCCACACGTAAATATTGCTGATGCTCTAATCTTGCCAACAGCCCAAGCTAATAGTGTAACTGTTAAAAAACAACTTTAACATGAAAATGCAACGCCTCATTATAACAATATCAACTTGTTTTATCATCCTAACGGGATGTAAAAATGAAAGTAGTTCAAATGTGGAAACCGTAAACACTATCATTGGTACTATTCAACAAAAATATGCGCCTGATAAAAGGACAGCTCGTTTTGAGGTAACTTTAGTGGAAAATGGTACATATTTGATCATTAAAGGAATAACTACCAATGAAAAAGCGTTAGTTAATTTTAAAGAAAAAATGGATTCTATCGGTATTTCATTCACTGACAGTTTGTTATTACTCCCAACGGCAGATTTGAAAGACAAAACAGGCGTCATTAATAATTCTGTTTCAAACATCCGTTCTACAAAGGGAGATGCTTCTGAAATGGCTACACAAGCCTTGTTAGGAACTCCCGTAAAAATCCTGCAAAATATTGGTGGTTGGTATATGGTACAAACACCTGATATGTACATCGGCTGGATATACCAATCTGAAATGGATATTAAA
>JAGQYU010000027.1:785-1195 GCA_020435885.1 Flavobacteriaceae bacterium | reverse complement strand
ACAAAATCATTTCAAAATGCTGATGAAAATCAGCCAGTATCAGATCTGGTAGCCGGAGATATATTGGCTCTTATAGAAGAAAGCCCTGATAATTACACTGTAATGTATCCAGATGGTAGAGAGGCTTTTATTGACAAAAAACATGCGCAGCTCTATGAAAATTGGCTGACTTCTTTGCAAACTTCTCAAAAAACACTGGTAGAAACTTCCAAGCAATTTTTAGGCTTACCCTATCTATGGGGAGGCACATCACCAAAAGGTGTGGATTGTAGTGGTTTTACCAAATCTGTTTATTTTTTGAATGGGACAATTATCCCTAGAGATGCTTCACAACAAGTACACGAAGGCGAGTTAATAGATGATAAAAAAGATTTTAGTAATCTACTTCCAGGTGATCTGTTGTTTTTCGG
>JAGQYU010000027.1:0-673 GCA_020435885.1 Flavobacteriaceae bacterium | reverse complement strand
GCTTCTAACTATGATGAATATAACTATAATCGGTATTTACGAACCAAACGCTTATTGGATAAGCATACCAACGGAATTACATATTTGAAGGACAAAAAATTATATACGAAGTAATATTGTTCTTTTATCGGAAAAATCCCCTGTAATTTCAGGAAATTTCCCCTTTTAACTACGCAACCTTTTTTAGAATTTAGCATCCTAAAAATAGTTGAAAAAGAATCAGCTAAAAGTTACGCCTTGTTTCTCCCGACAACGATCGGCATTGAAACAAGGCTTTTTAATACATAAGCCATCAAAGAGGGCTTTATTTGTATTGTTATAAAAAGATTGCTTCGTTTTACTCGCAATGACACTATAAATCAAACTTAATACCTTGAGCTAATGGTAATTCCGTAGTGTAGTTTATGGTATTCGTCTGTCTACGCATATATACTTTCCAAGCGTCAGAACCACTTTCTCTACCACCTCCGGTTTCTTTTTCACCACCAAAAGCACCACCAATTTCCGCTCCAGAAGTACCTATATTTACATTAGCAATACCGCAATCACTACCTGCATGGCAGAGGAATTGCTCGGCTTCACGTAGGTTTTGAGTCATAATAGCCGAAGAAAGTCCTTGTACCACACCATTTTGGATTTCAATGGCGTTCATTACATCTCCTTTGTATTTTAA
>JAGQYU010000026.1 GCA_020435885.1 Flavobacteriaceae bacterium | reverse complement strand
ATATAACAAATCTCCATATAGAAAGTTGGCTAAATTCAATCGTTATTGAAATAAAATCTGCTTTTGTTCGTTGTAGAAAAGTATCTCCCCAAAAAAGCTATAAAAAAATTATATGGGGGAAAATTATATCAACTTACCAAATAAAATTGCTTTAGCATTCCTATTCCTAATTTCTTTTGCTGTTCACAGCCAATATTATCATGGCTTGGATATAGGCATTAATACCACTTCTGCAACTCTAGATATTGATGGCTCATCCAATTCAGAAAATGCTATAGGTTTTTCTGTTGGTTATATGTATGAACGAGATCTAAGCAATATGATGTTCATTAGATTAGGTGTATCCTACAACCGTAGATCTTTCAAAGCAGAATCTGTCAGCGGTGTAACACTATATAATGAAAAATGGAGTTCAGATGCTATTGAACTACCTCTTAACATAGGTCATTACCTAAATTTTAACCAAAGAAATTTCCAGTTTTTCGTTGATGCAGGAGCTAACATTGCCTATAACAACAGGGCTACAATTAAGAATGATACTGAAACCATATACTTAGACATCGGTAAAGATGCCGATATAAAACGTATGGCATTTGGTGCAAATGCTAGTATTGGATTATTGATCAAAAAAAGAGTGAAATTCCGTGTAAATTATTATCACGGTTTAAGCAACATGGCAAACACAGATGGTTACAATTGGAAAAATAAAACATTTAGTATTGCTCTAAATTATTTCTTAAAAGAAAAAGAAATAGTGTATTAAAACTAAAAAGACTAAACCTTAAAACTATGACTATAAACTTCTTATCATGTAATACCTCACCTCTAACTGTCTACGTCCCTGATGCCAATAACCCTTGGGATTCCGTTAAGGTAAGGCATTTACATAATCGGTTAGGGTTTGGTATTGTATCTTCTGATATTGCCAATGCGCTTAGCAAAACACCAAGCACTTATATAGATGAGCTTATTGATGCAACAATTGCTATGGCTCCCACTACTCCACCGGCTTGGGCTATGTTAGATCCAGATGACTATGCTGCCAACGGATTTACCTATGGGGAAGATGAAAATTATGCCTTTTTTGAGGAAGCCCAATATACATTTATTAAAGAATTACTGGATAATGGAATACGGGGCAGATTAACACTTTTTTGGCATAACATTATCGTTACCGGTTTTAGTGATTATGGCTTTGCAGGCTATGCTTTCAGGTATTTTCTGGCATTACAAAAAAATTGCTTAGGCAATTTTAAAACATTTATCAGTGAAATAGGTTTGGATGAAGCCATGTTAAAATATTTAAATGGTTTTGAAAATATTGTAGGGCATCCCAATGAAAACTATGCCAGAGAATTGTACGAGCTATTTACCCTTGGCGAAGGCAACGGATATACCGAAGATGATATTATAAATACTGCAAGGGCCCTTACAGGATATAATGAATATACCAATGGCGAAAATTCCAGAATTATATTCAATGAGGAAAATTTTGATGCTGAAAATAAAACCATTTTCGGCCAAACAGGCAATTGGAATTACGATGATGTTATCGATATTCTATTCCAACAAAGAACGCAATTACTTGCACGCTACATTTGTGAAAGGATTTATAAAGACTTTGTAAGTCCTGAAGTTGATGATGAAATTAAATTACTGATCATCAATCCATTGGCTGATATTTTTATAGCAAACAATTTTGAACTAGCTCCCGTATTTAGAACTTTACTTAAAAGTGAGCATTTTTTTGATGCCAATGCCATGCATGTTATTATTAAGAGTCCATTAGACCTTATTGTACAGTTTATGACTACAACAGGTTTTGATTTTGATAATTACGACATGAATAAAGAATCTATCAAAAATATGGCCTCTGTTTTTGATCAACAGATACTCAATCCGCCTACGGTTGCAGGATGGGATGGTGATAGAGATTGGTTAAACTCTGGTACTATCACTTTTAGATATGCTTATTTAAGCGAGGATGTGCTACGTTGGGCATGGGAAAGAGATGAAGAGCAGTTTAGAGTATTTGCCATTGAACTGTCAAATAACAGTAATGATCCAGAAGTAGTGTGCCAAGCCATTTTTGAGGCTTTAATGACAGAAATACCTTACACCGAGGCTGATTATGAAACCGGTATTGATGTTTTTAAAAGTAGGGTTCCTTCCAACTATTTTGAGCAAAATATCTGGTCATTGAGCTTTTCTGCAGTACCTCTGCAAGTACGCGACCTCATTGAATATATAGTAGCTCTCCCTGATTATCAACTTAAATAAGAAACCATGTGCATTATACATAAAGATCATCTAAATTGTAATACAGAAGACCATCAAAATTGGAACAGACGTTCCTTTATGCAAACACTGGGGCTTGGAGGTCTGGGAGCAACATTGATGATAAATGGTATCCCAATGGCTTATGGTCAGCCAACCCCGCTAACATCAGCATTAGCTAGTGCAGAATCAGGTAGAGTATTGCTTATTATACGATTGCAAGGCGGAAATGATGGTTTAAATACTATTGTTCCTATTTATGATTATGATAACTATGCAAATGCAAGACCTACCATAAAACATGAATTAACTAATCTTTATAGGCTTTCCAATGATTTTGGAATGCCAAATTATGTACAAGAATATCTTGAACCGTTTTGGGAATGTGGTAGTATGCGCATTGTACACGGAACCGGATACCAAAACCAGAACTTGTCACATTTTACAGGTACTGATAACATCTCTAAAGGTACTGATGATGAGTTAATTGATACAGGAATTTATGGCAACTATTTTGAAAATATTTATCCTGACTATCTGTTAAATTTACCTGAAGCACCTCCGGCTGTACAGATTGGTGGTATTGGCGACATTATTTTTAAAGGCACAGAAAGTAATTTTGCTTTTACATTGGCTAATACACAACAGTTGGAAAGAATAGTTTCCAATGGTAACTTATATGATGTTGCAGATGTGCCTGATTGTACCAGAGGCTCACAATTAAGATATGTACGAGGCATACTGAATGCTACATTAAAATATTCAGGAGTTATACAAGAGGCTGCCAGCACTCAAGTTAATACGGTGGAGTTTCCTGATACACAGTTAGGTAGAGCTTTAGCCATTATTTCTAAAACCATTAAAGCCAGAATGAACACCTCGGTATATATGGTTAATTTAAATGGTTTTGATACGCATGCTAACCAACCTGAAAGACATCAGGAATTATTAACAAACTTATCTCAAGCTCTTAATGCCTTTTATAAAGATCTTGTACCTGAAGAAAGAGATAGTGATGTATTAACTATGACCATTTCTGAATTTGGCAGAAGGGTAAAAGAAAATGGATCAAACGGTACAGACCATGGAACAGCGGCGCCTATGTTGCTTTTTGGGCCATCATTGAATGGTAGCGGTTTTGTAGGTGAACATCCAAGTTTAACAAATTTAACCAGAGGTGGCAATCTGCAACACACACAAGATTTTATAAATGTCTATGGTACAGTAATGGAGCAATGGCTGTGTATCAATCAAAGTATTATAAATCAATCCTTACCCAGAACGTATACAACGTTGGATATAGGATTCGATTGCAACAGTTCTGTATCTAGCATTGAATGTATCATCAGAGAGAAGTTCCAACATACTGCTATTTACGATGAAGAAAATGTAGCTATTAGAATTAGCAGCAACGAAGGAGACTCCTACGAAATAGCACTTTACAACATTCTGGGGCAACGAACGGGCATATTGTTTGAAGGCAATCTGGATGCAGGGCAACATGATATCAGTGTTTCTGAAAAGTGGCCTCATTTAGCATCTGGCATCTATATTTATAGTATTAAAAAAGGCAATAAAAAATACAGCAAAAAAATTATTATTGAAAGTTAATACATTCTATCATAGTGAATTAAATTATTCATAATCAATCATTTTGAATTAAGTATTCTTGAGTAAAGATTACTTTATTAGACAATAAAACAAAGTTTATATAAATTTTGTTTTATTTTTTTATTCCTGCTAAATTTGTACCTCACAATCCTTTTACATGTATCCATATCATGGAAACAACTAAATGTTTAGTATTCGATCTTATCTGCAAAAATGTTCGTTTATTGGTAAAACGGCCTGACAATTTATTTCCTGAAACTCTGTAAAACAGAGTGTTTTTTTACTATTCATTACCCTACCCTTTTTATTAATTTTTAAATTCATTAAGATGAAATTACCCTATGCTGAACCCTATAAATATAAAATGATCGAATCCATTAAAAGATCAACCGAAGAACAACGTAAAAAATGGATAAAAGAAGCTCATTATAACCTTTTTAACCTATCATCAGACAAAGTATTTATTGATCTGTTAACAGACTCAGGCACAGGCGCTATGAGTGATAGCCAATGGGCTGCTATGATGACCGGTGATGAAAGTTACGCGGGTTCAACATCATTTTTAAAACTTAAGGAAGTAGTACAAAAAATTACAGGATACAAGTATTTTTTACCAACACACCAAGGCAGGGCAGCTGAAAATGTATTATTCTCCGTTAAAGTAAAAGAAGGCGATGTAGTACCCGGAAATTCACATTTCGACACTACCAAAGGTCACATAGAATTTAGAAAAGCAAAGGCAATAGACTGCTCTATTGATGAAGCAACAGATACTTCTCTCCTGCATCCTTTTAAAGGAAATATTGATATCCATAAACTTGAAAAAGTCTTTAAAGAACATCCTAAAGAAAAGATACCTTTTGTCATTTTTACTATTACCTGTAATACTTCCGGAGGGCAACCTGCATCTATGGAAAATATAAAAGCGGTTTCAAATTTGTGTAAAGAATATGGTATCTCTTTAATTTTTGATGCCGCCAGATTTGCTGAAAATGCCTATTTCATTAAAACAAGAGAAAAAGGTTATGAAAACAAGACCATTAAAGAAATTGCCAAAGAATTCTTTTCTTATGGAGATGGAATGACCATGAGTGCTAAAAAAGACGGATTGGTAAACATGGGAGGTTTTATTGCCTTAAATGATGAAGAAATTTACAAAGAAGCCACCGTCTATAATATTATGTATGAGGGTTTTATAACATACGGAGGTATGAATGGCAGGGATATGGCTGCACTAGCTGTTGGGTTGGATGAATCGACTGAATTTGATTATCTGGAAAGCCGTATCGAACAAGTAGCATATTTAGGGAAAAGACTTACCGATTTTGGAGTGCCTGTGCTACAACCTTATGGCGGACATGCTATTTTTATTGATGCCAATAAATTTGTACCCACCATTCCAAGAGACGAATACAGAGCTCAAGCATTGGCCATAGAACTTTATATTGTTGGAGGAATACGAAGTGTGGAAATCGGTACTGTATTGGCTGATAGAGATCCTTTTACAAGAAAGAATCGCTACCCAGAACTGGAATTAGTACGACTGGCAATACCAAGAAGAACCTATTCTCAAAATCACATGGATTATATTGCTGTAGCACTGAAAAATATTTATGACACACGCCATGAAGCAAAATCAGGTTATAGAATTATTGATGAAGCTCCTATAATGCGCCATTTTACTGTAAAATTTGAAAAAATATAGGCAAAAGCTAGGCTAATTAATTATTTTTATACTCGTT
>JAGQYU010000025.1:16139-17603 GCA_020435885.1 Flavobacteriaceae bacterium | reverse complement strand
TTGGCCGTTGGCTGCAAACAGCAAAGCGTTAAACTGCCTGTCAGTAATATTTCTGGGGTGCAAGACACTATTTATAACAATACATTAATTTGGATGTTCTTTGAAGAAAAGGATAACGACACTCTTATAAAAGTTAATAAAAACAACGTTATTTCTACCACAAACTGGATATTTAATATTGATAGACGGTTGCCTTTAAAATTGTTAATCCCCGAGGTTCAAAAATTACAACAAAAAAGAGAAAAACCTTCTATGCATCAAAGCGAAGAACCAGTACATAATTATTTCAGCTATGTGGACACAGTAAACAATAAGCTGACAACAATATTATTCGATCCCGTTGGTTTTGTCACTAAAAATACTGATACTAAAATAGATACAAGTTTTTATCATCTCTTAGCTAAAGGAAATGATTTGTTTCTAAATGGTAGCCTTATAAACGAAAGTGATATTAGAACATATCTTAACAATCATAAAGATTCAACAGGTTTAAAATTGCAATTGAGCTTTGATAAGAATATCAGTTACCAAAAATATATTCATATAAAAGCATTAACAGAAACTTTAAAGAAGGATTCTATTTTAGTAAATAATTCAGAATTTATTATTGAGTAACACACTCCGAAGCGTTGGGAGAAACCTGTAATTTGGCATCAGAAGGAGAAATATACGGAATGCCTAATCCTAAACCTCGCAGTATAAATAAAAGTCCAATAATTACCACAAACACTGGAATAGCCTTTTGAATTTTATTCCTCACGGAAACCTTTAAAAAATTCCCTAGAAGGATTGCCAAACTCATCATAGGTATTGTACCTAAGCCAAAAACGATCATATACAAAGCACCATTCCATGCATTTGAACTAGCAATGGCACCAACCAAAGCCATATAAACCAATCCGCAAGGTAAAAAACCATTAAAAAAACCTATAGAAAAAAATGTGCTGTTAGTTCTCTTCTTTAAGTAAAAACCTAATCGTGATTTTACATAGCCAATCGCTTTATACAATGGTCTTGAAAAATTATATTTGTTAAAGATATTTACGGGGATTAATACTGCAATGATCATTACAGCGCCTACTAAAATCGACAATCGTTGTTGGAAACCTGCCAAATATAAACCTTTGCCTAGTAAACCAAAAACAACTCCAATAATTCCATAACTTATCAATCTGCCAATGTGATATAACACTGTTTGGAATAACATTCTTGGTTTGTTAGTCTTATCTACAGGCAATACAAAAGCTATAGGTCCACACATGCCTATACAGTGAAAACTACCTAACAAACCTAATATGAGTGCAGTGTATAATATAAGAACGGAGTTTAATTAATAAAATATGCTTTCTTTAAGCATGTATTCTTCTTTGTTGTACTTCCAATCAACTTTAACATTCCATTTACCTCTGACAAGTCTTTCATCTTTGATGACTAATTTGTTTTCAGTCAGGTTTAGTTCTTTTT
>JAGQYU010000025.1:3240-16072 GCA_020435885.1 Flavobacteriaceae bacterium | reverse complement strand
GTAGGTTCCATGCTTTCCGGAAAAATCAATGTGAGTCCTTCCGTAGTATTTTCTACTTTTAGATTTTGAGGTAATTCATTAGCATTCTTAATCTTATCAATTTCTTTTTGATAAAAGAGCTCATCTTTATAGTAATCTTCTGAAACCAAATGATGATCATATTCATCCATCGTAATGGTTCTATACACATATTGCAGTATAAAAATCATAAATAAGGCCATAACTATAACGATGGCACCTCCCCAATTCAACTTGATCTTCATAATAAAATCACATTAATTAACGTACAAAGATAATTTATTTAATGATAGCCGGTCCTGGGAAGTTGGTTGTAGTTTCCTCCAAAAGTTTGTCATTAGAATATACTCCTAATTTCAATTTTTCTTTAGAGGATGTAAGGTCTTTTTTGTCTATTTCTATAAACAATGTTCCTTCTTTAAGGCTTCCTTTTTGTACCGAACTTTTTCCGCCAACTACGGTTACCTCACCTTCATGAGAAATAAGTTTGATATCAATATTATCGTAATCGTTTACGGTTTTGTTTACCAACTTAAATGTATAGACATTTTTAACACTGGTTTCGGTAGTTGAAAACATTTGTCCCGGTAAACGGAGTATCGTAGCTTCAATATCTGAACGCATAAATAACATAGCAACCAAAACACCTATAAGCACCAATAAAACACCTGTATAAGCCTTTATACGAGCATTAAATTTAAAATGTTCTTTGTTTTCTATATTAGCTTCAGATGCATATCGGATAAGGCCTCTGTCAAAACCAACTTTATCCATTATTTCATCACAGGCATCTATACAAGCTGTACAGTTTATACATTCTAACTGTGTACCATTTCTAATATCGATCCCGGTAGGGCAAACTTGTACGCACTGCTTACAATCAACACAATCACCATAACCAACGGCAGCTCTATCTTCATCTTTTCTAACTTTTTGACGCCCGTTATTTCCTTCTCCACGTACATGGTCATAAGCAACCACAATCGATTTTTTGTCTAACAAAACACCTTGTAACCTACCATAAGGGCATACAATAATACACACCTGCTCTCTAAACCATGCAAATATGAAGTAGAAAACTGCGGTAAATACCAAAAGAGGAATTAACGTACCCATGTGATCTGCAGGGCCATCAGTAATATACTGCAAAACGCTGTCACTGCCTATTATATAAGCCAGAAATACATTAGAAATAATAAAGGATATTAAAAAGAATATGAACCATTTAAGTCCTTTTTTCCAAATCTTTTCAGTATTCCATGGTTGTTTACTTAATTTTATTTGTTTAGCTCTATCTCCTTCAATTAAATATTCTACTTTTCTGAAAACCATTTCCATGAAAATAGTTTGTGGACATACCCATCCGCAGAAAATCCTACCAAAAATAACAGTGAAAAGTATTATAAAAACAACACCTATTAGCATTGATAACACTAATAGGTGAAAGTCTTGTGGCCAAAATGGTTGGCCGAATATGTTGAATCTTCTTTCTAATACATTGAAGAGTAAGAATTGATTTCCTTTTACTTTTATAAAAGGGGCTGCAACTAATATAATTAATAACAACCAACTAACATAGGTTCTATAATTGGTAAACTTCCCTTTAGGTTTCTTCGGATGAATAAAATTACGTGTACCTTCTTGGGTAATAGTTCCTATGGAGTCTCTAAAAACCTCTTGCTCTTGTGATGCCATGTTTCAAAGAAATTATTCTTGTTTAAAAATTCTATGCAAATGTACGATGAATACTTCTTTTTTAATGAAACTTATATGACATACACTGCATCAATTTTATTCGTCGCCAGCTTTCCAAATAATATCTCCTTCGGGTGCTTTTGGTGTAGCAGGAGTAGTTCCTTGTAAGGTTAGTACATAGCTAGCCAAAAGTTGTCTATCCTTTTGATTGATAGTAGCTTCCCAAGCAATCATACCTTTACCTGGCCTACCTCCTTTTGAAATAGTGTTAAATACATTTTTAAAGCCACCACCTAATATCCAATGTTCATCAGTAAGGTTTGGCCCTATACTACCTCCGCCGTCAATTAAATGACAAGCTGTACATGTTTTTTCGGTAAATAGTGCCTTTCCTTTTTCAATATCAGCAGGATCAGTTAATGCAACTAAATTTTCATCGCTAAACAACTCAGGGTTGTCCTTTTTATATTGCTCAATAGCAGCTTCCGCTTGAGCTACTTCAGCTAAATATTCATCATCTTGACCATATTTATCTAAAGCATATACCATAATATAATAAAAGATACTGATTGCTACAGTTATATAGAAACCTATCAACCACCAAGGCGGCAATACATTGTCTAGTTCTCTAATTCCGTCATAATCATGGTCGGTCATTACATCTTCTTCATGACCTAGTTCATTGGCTTTAGTGAGCTTCTTTAATAATCTTTTCCAGAATGATTCGTTGTTACTCATAGTCGTTTATATTTTCATCGCCTTCTAAAGGCATATTACTTAATTCTTTAATATTTTTTTTAGGGATTTTTACTACGTAAAAAAACATAGACACAAACACCGTAAAGAATATTAACAGGGCAATAATCGGATAGATTTCTACCCCGTCAATACTCTCTAAGTGATGTTTTATAAACTTCATCATAACTGATTAGTTTTGAGCAGTTTCTCCGTTTTTAATATCTGTACCTAAACGTTGCAAGTAGGCTATTAAGGCAACAATCTCTTTGTTTTCCATATTTGCCTCTCCATAATTCTTAACATATTCAGGATCTTGTCTTAAGTTTTGCTCAATTTGAGTTGCTTGCTCTTTAAGTAATGGCAAGGCTTTGTCTAGTTCAAATTGAGTATAAGGTACGCCTAATTTAACCATAGCTGCCATTTTAGCCTCAGTATCAGAAATATCAAGGTCATTTTCTAATAACCATGGATAACGAGGCATAATAGAGCCCGGTGAGGTTAGCCTAGGATCATACATGTGGTTGAAGTGCCAGTTATCATTGTACTTACCACCTAATCTATGTACATCCGGACCTGTTCTACGAGAACCCCATAAGAATGGATGGTCATACACAAATTCGCCTACTTTAGAGTATTCTCCATAACGCTCAACTTCAGAACGGAAAGGACGAATCATTTGAGAGTGGCAGTTATTACATCCTTCACGGATATAAATATCTCTACCTTCCAATTCTAGTGGTGTATAAGGTTTTACACTTGCTATTTTAGGTATGTTAGAAGGAACTGTTATTAATGGTACTATTTCTACAGCACCACCTACTAAAATTGCCAATGTAGCCAAAATAGTGAATAAAGCAGTACGTCTTTCTAACCAAGAGTGTAATCCTTCACCAGCTAATCTCTTAGTTGGAATTTGTTTAAGCGGAGCAGCTTCTACTAACTCATCTTCAACTTTTGATCCTGCTTTGGCAGTTTTATAAATATTGTATGTTAATAAAATAAATCCTGTAACATATAGTGTACCTCCAAAAGCACGCATTGCATGCATTGGCAATATTTGAGTTACCGTTTCAAGGAAGTTACCATACACCAATGTTCCGTCAGGGTTAAATTCTTTCCACATCAATGCTTGCATAAAGCCTGCTACATATAATGGAATAGCATAGAAAAGGATACCCAATGTACCTATCCAGAAATGGGCATTCGCCAATTTAATAGAGTAAATTTCTGTCTTCCAAATCTTAGTAGCCAACCAATATAACATACCGGAAACTAAGAATCCGTTCCAAGCCAATGTGCCAATATGTACGTGTGCTACTATCCAGTCAGTATAGTGTGCTATAGCGTTTACGTTTTTGAAAGACAACATTGGACCTTCAAACGTACTCATACCATAACCTGTAATAGCTACCACAAAGAATTTCAATACGGGGCTTTCTCTAACTTTATCCCAAGCTCCACGGAGCGTTAATAAACCATTGATCATACCACCCCATGAAGGGAAGATCAACATTACTGAAAATACAGTACCTAAATTTTGCGCCCATTCTGGCAATGCTGTATATAATAAGTGGTGAGGGCCTGCCCAAATGTATATAAATATTAACGACCAAAAGTGTACAATCGATAATCTATATGAATACACAGGTCTATTAGCCGCCTTAGGTACAAAATAATACATTAAACCTAATATAGGAGTGGTTAAGAAGAATGCCACTGCATTGTGTCCGTACCACCATTGTACCATGGCATCTTGTACACCAGCATATATTGAGTAGCTCTTTAAAGCTGTAACCGGTAATTCTAAGTTATTAAATATGTGAAGAACAGCTACTGTTACAAAAGTTGAAATATAGAACCAAATTGCAACGTAGATATGACGTTGACGTCTTTTTAAAATGGTACCAATCATATTAATACCCATCACTACCCAAATTAGTGCAATGGCAATATCTATTGGCCATTCTAATTCCGCATATTCTTTTGATGAGGTAATACCGAAAGGTAACGTTAACGCAGCTGCTACAATAATAAGTTGCCATCCCCAGAAATGGATCCTACTTAAAAGATCACTAAACATTCTGGCTTTTAACAAGCGCTGCATCGAGTAATACATACCCACAAAAAAACCGTTACCAACAAATGCAAAAATTGCTGCATTGGTGTGTAAAGGTCTAAGACGTCCAAAACTCAACCATGGAATGCCTTCCATGTAGTTTGGAAAAATAAACAAAAATGCAACCATTAAGCCTACTAACATACCTACAACACCCCAAATGATGGTAGCTATGAGAAACATTCTTACAATTTTGTTATCATAATAAAACTGCTCTTTTTCCATTTTAAAAATTATTGGTTATTACTTGGATTAATTGATTTAGATTCTGAAGAAACTTTTGTGTCTTTTTTTATGAACTCATCTTCAAATAACATACGTACGGAGGGGGTATAAAGATCATCGTACTGTCCTGATTTTACAGTCTTTATGAATAAAGCAAGAAATACAATGGCAATTACAATGCTCACCGCGATCATTACGAAGATGATATCCATAAATAGTTAAATTTATACAAATAAAGGTACATACTTTTCTTCAAAAAATGATATTTGTCATGTTTTTTTTACCAAATCTGATTTTGTAAAGATATTATTTCCTGAAATAATATTTGTACCTAATGTAACAAAAACAACAACAGATATTGAGCTTAAAGGCATTAAAATTGCAGCCACTATTGGAGAGAGATTACCCGTTATGGCAAAGATCATTCCAACAACATTATATAAAAACGAGATCACAAAACTCAGCTTGATAATTTGTATAGTTTTTTTTGTGAGTTTTAAAAAATTTGGCAACATCTCAAACTTAGAAGCATCTATAATTCCGTCTGAAGCAGGCGAAAATACGTTGATGTTTTCTGAAACGGCTATTCCAACATTGCTCTGTGCTAATGCCCCTGCATCATTCAACCCATCACCTATCATCAATACTCTTTTTTGTTGTGATTGAAGTGATTTTATAAAGTTCAATTTATCCTCAGGTTTTTGATTGAATTCAAACACTGTATCGGTTGGTAATATAGTTTCTAAATATTTTTTTTCTCCTTCATTATCACCAGAAAGTATCCCTAAATTGTAATGTTTATTCAATTCATTGAATGTTTCTTCAATACTTTTTCTATAGGTATTTTTAATGATGTATTTTCCTTTAATATCCTCATCAAATTTTACATAAATAGCAGTTTCTAAGGCATTAGATACCGTAGTTCCCACAAAACTAGCTGAGCCCAATTTTATTTTAACTCCGTTAACTTCGCCTTCTAAACCTTTACCTAGTTTTTCTTCAAAATCTGTGACTTTTAATAAAGGTACTTCTTCAAATGTAGTATATAATGTTCTGCTTAACGGATGGTTAGACTCTCTTAACAAACTCTTAACTATCTGTTTATCAATATCTTTCAATTCTTCACCTTGATAATCAATTTCAGTTTTATTGGTTGTGATGGTTCCTGTTTTATCAAAAATAATTTGATCTATTTTTGAAAGGTTTTCTATAACTTCTGCATTTTTTAGATAGAATTTTTGCTTACCCAGAATCCGCAGCATATTACCCAATGCAAATGGCGCCGACAAGGCCAGCGCACAAGGGCAGGCAACAATCAACACCGCAGTTACCACATTTGCCACCATGGTAATATCTTTGAAATACCAAAAAATACCTGCTACCAAAGCAATTAACAAGACTATTATGGTAAACCTTTTGCTGATGGAATCTGTAAGGTTCTTAATAGAGTTTTGTGATCTTTTCGTAAAAATATCATTGCTCCACAATTGTGTTAAATAGCTCTGAGAAACAGTTTGTAAAGCCTCCATCTCAATAGCTCCTGTAAGTTGTTTACCGCCTGCAAACAGCTTATCTCCAGACTTTTTAGTAACCGGCAAGGACTCACCTGTAACAAAACTATAATCGATCTGCGTATTCTCGGTTATTAAAATACCATCAACTGGTACTAACTCATTATTTCTAATTAGAATTCTATCGCCTTCTTGTACATCATAAATAGAAATAGATGTTTCTGTTCTATCTCTATTGATCTTAGTTACGGCAATCGGAAAGTATGATTTATAATCTCTCTCAAAGGATAAAAAGCTATAGGTTTGCTGCTGAAATACCTTTCCTAACAATAAAAAGAAAACAAATCCGGCAAGGCTGTCAAAATATCCTTGTCCTACATCAAACAGAATCTCATAACTACTTCGGAGAAATAGAACTATAATACCTAATACAATAGGCACATCAATATTCAATATTTTGTGCTTCAGGCCTTTATATGCCGAAATAAAATACTCACTGGCGGCATAAAACACCACCGGAAAACTCATTGCAAAAATAATGTAACGGAACAATGGCTTATACCTTTCCAGCCAATACTCATCCGTTTGAAAATATTCTGGAAAGGATAACAGCATAATATTACCGAAAGCAAAACCGGCAACACCTAATTTATACATTAACGTTCTGTCTACTTTTTTCTTTGCAACGGATGTATCCTCTAAACTTATATAAGGCTCATACCCAATAGAACTCATCAGTTCCACAACTTGCCGTAGAGTGATTTTGGCATTGTTAAAGGTAATTCTGGCTTCCTTTTTAGGGAAATTGACTTGCGATGAAATAATTGAAGGATTTAACCTATTTAAATTCTCTAGTACCCAAATACAAGAACTACAGTGAATGTGTGGTATGTAAAAAGTGATTACGCTTATATCTCCATCAATAAAATCATATAGCTTTTCAACAATTTGTTCATTGTCCAAGTAATTATACTTGCCTTTTATTTCTTCAGGTATTTTTCCGGGGGATGATTCAAAATCATAATAACAGGCCAAATCGTTTTCATTGAGGATCTCATAAACCGTTTTGCAGCCATTACAACAAAAACATTTATCATCAAAATTTACCGGACTTGACCCGCAATCAGCTCCACAATGGTAGCAATTTTCACCTGCCATAGTATGTTTGTATAGTATATTTAAATGGAAGTACAAACTTAAGGCTCTTCATGCAATTTATCATTAAAATTACTATATTTGTGCCTCAAATTTTCTTACAATCCTATGAGCAATTGTGAACAATGTATTATTCGTGAGTTCAGCAATTTGAAATCGCTCACTAAAGAAGAGCTCAAAAGTATTTCAGACCATAAAGATTCTGTTATCTATAAAAAAGGAGATGTGCTTTTCTCTGAAGGAAATATCTTAAATGGTGTTTTCTGTATTAAAGAAGGTGCATGTAAACTATCTAGATTAAGTGCTAATGGAAAGGAGCAGATCATTCGTTTTATAAAGGGTGGTGATATGCTGGGGTATCGATCGGTTTTAAGTGAGGAGCCTGTAAGTCTAACCGTTACGGCTCTTAAAGACATGCGGGTTTGCTTTATCCCTAAAAAGGAAATTTTTGATTCTATAAGGGTTAACTCCAAGTTTTCTTTAGATATGATGAAAGCTGTTTGCCACGATTTGAAAGATGCCAATGCTACATTGACGAATATGGCTCAAAAAACTGTACGTGAACGATTGGCTGATACTTTGATCTTTTTGAAAGAGATATTTGGCCAAGATCGTGAAGGATATTTGGATATTGTACTTACCAGAGAAGAATACTCAAGTGTTATTGGTACTGCAACCGAATCTGCCATTAGATTACTTTCTGAGTTCAAAAAGAAAAAACTAATTGCTTTAGACGGTAAACGTGTTAAAATACTTAATGAGGTTGAATTGTTGAAAATATCGCAAGGTTTCTAAATACTACTTCTCCTCATAAAATCTTTTAACAACATCATCAACTGACCGGATTGATTTTTTACACCAGTCTATTCTTTTTTCATTCATTTCATCTTCAGTCAATTGCCATTTTACATTAGATTGTTTAAGTCTGGTTGTTACTGAATGCAAAATGATAGCAGCTGCAACAGAAACATTCAAACTTTCAGTAAAACCTACCATTGGTATTTTTAAATAACCATCTGCCTGTTGCATCATGTAATCGGAAACTCCCTCCTTTTCCACACCTAACACAAAAGCTGATTTTTTGGAGATATCAAAATCTTCCAACAAACAAGAATCATCATGTGGTGTAGTGGCAATGATCTGATATCCTCTTTCTCTAAGTGTCCGTACACATTTTTCAGAACTATCCTTTTCTCCTTTAAAAACATGAAAATCAATCCACTTTTCCGCACCCTTAGCCACTTGATTAGATAAATAACTTTTATACTTATTCTCAATAAAATAGGCATCTTGCAACCCAAAAACATCACAACTTCTAACCACAGCACCGGTGTTGTGCTTTTGATACAAATCTTCTAAAACAACTGTAAAATGTTTAGTTCTTTCAGCTAAAACTCTTTCAAAAGTTTCCTTTCTACTCTCAGTGATAAAAGTTTGTAAATATGTAAGAAGATCAATATCTGTCATTGTTTGTGTTTTCAAATTATACGTAACTTAGTACAAATTTAATCTTTTGAAGAAAATAGTTGTTTTAACCGGAGCAGGTATTAGTGCCGAAAGCGGTTTGAAAACCTTTAGGGATGCTGATGGCCTTTGGGAAGGGCATGATGTTACAAGAGTAGCCTCGCCTATCGGTTTTGCTAATGACCCTGAATTGGTGCTCGATTTTTATAATCAACGAAGACGGCAATTACTAACCGTTAAACCTAATGAAGCTCACACTTCATTGGCAGAGCTTGAAAAAAAATATGAGGTAACCATTATAACTCAAAATGTTGACGATCTGCATGAACGTGGCGGTAGTAGTAATGTATTGCATTTACATGGAGAATTGTTGAAAGTGAGAAGTACACAGTATCCCAATTTAATTTATGATTGGAAAAAGGACTTGGTTTTAGGTGATGTATGTGAAAAAAACACACAACTACGTCCACATATCGTCTGGTTTGGAGAAGATGTCCCTTTATTGCCAAAAGCTATAGAAATTACCTCTAGAGCAGATATTTTAATGATAATTGGTACTTCCATGCAAGTATATCCGGCGGCCAGTTTAATCCATTATACCAACAATATTCCTATTTATTTTATTGATCCCAAACCTAATATATCAAGT
Organism: Flavobacteriaceae bacterium; assembly: GCA_020435885.1. Classification (GTDB taxonomy): domain Bacteria; phylum Bacteroidota; class Bacteroidia; order Flavobacteriales; family Flavobacteriaceae; genus Aureibaculum. The sequence continues at coordinate 6,501 of JAGQYU010000025.1, read as the reverse complement.
AGTAGCTTTGATAAGTTAACAGTGGTAGCAGAAACTGCCACCATTGGTGTTCCACAAGTAATAAAGCAATATTTAGATGGATAAAATCACTTTCAGCAACTATATTGATGCTGGTATTAATAGATTAGATAACAGGCAGTTACTTATACAGAGTTGTTTAAATGATCCTTCGCTGATTAAAGTGTTGCTCACTAAAATGAAACAAATAGACAGTGAAGAGTCTAATTTTGCTTCTAGAATTTTAGAGCTTACCTGTAAAGAAGACCTCAAAATTTTAGCTCCATATATTGATGATTTCTCATCATTATTGTCTCTTGTAAAACTAGATGGCGTTGTACGTTCTTGTGCTAAAATATGCGAACTGTTATGTATTCAATATTTCTTAAAGAAAGATTCATTCTTTATAAAAACTTTAAAAGAAGAACATCTCGAAAAAATGACGGAAGTAGGTTTCAATTGGATGATAACCGATCAAAAAATTGCCGTGCAAGCTTACACTATGCAAACACTCTATCTATTAGGAACTAAATACAACTGGATACATGAAGAATTAGCACTAAACTTGGAAAACGGAATTCCTACCGGAAGTACAGGTTACGTAAACAGGGCCAGAAAGGTCATTAAAGCTATCCGAACAAAAACACCACTAAAACTGTAAAACTACTGTTGTAATGTTCTTACCCAGTCCGTTAATTGTTTTATCTGATCGTCAGTAAGGTTAGCCTCTGGATGCATAGGAAGATATGATTCTAACGGCATCTTTCTTTTCTCTACCTCTTCTATAATTTCTTTTAGCTTGTGATTTTTTTTCTTTTCAGTAAAAGTACTCCATTCAGAAAAATTCAATTCTTCTTTACCATGCTTTACATGATCGGCTATCCACCAAGAAAATGGAGCGACCTCTGAATACCAAGGATAGTTTGTATTGTTTGAATGGCAATCATAACAAGCATTTTTAATCAACGTTGCCATCGATTCATCAGCATTGTTTACTACCAGAAAATCTGTTGTAGGAGTTTCTTCTGAAATATTTTTTGCCGGTCTGTAAAATTGGATACCAACTAAAAGTATCACTAAAGCGATGATAATTTTTTTAAGCATAGTCTTATTATTTGAATACTAATTTATCAATTTATATAAACCTTCATACAATTTTCCATCAGAAATTACACTGCCTTTTTGTATAAGGTCAAAAAGTTCCAGATTTCGTTCTTTTTCATACTTCTTCTTTCCTTTAAAAAATTCTATGGATGGATGATTAGTATTATTTATAAACCATCTGTAATCATCTTCTTTAAAAAAATCAAAGTCTTGTTTATTAACCTGAGCCACAATCCTGTAAATATTTTCATCGTCACATTTAAACAAGTTTACGCTTTGTTGAGAAAAATGTTCTAAATAATTAGTTCTATTCAATACATCTTCCCAAACAATATCACTAAAAATATTTAGTTCTTCTTTAGCAACCTCCGGCTTTTCTGTTTTTATAGCATTCCATTCTTCAACATCTATCTGTTGAGTTGCCAAAAATTGTGCAAACTCTACATGTAATGCTTCAAATTGTTCTTTAGACAGTTGTTTATATTTCATACCATAAAAATAAAAAAACCGCTCTTTTAAGGAGCGGTTTTTCAAAACATTTAAGAAAATCTTAGAAAATATATCTCAATCCTAATTGTATCTGCCATCTTGAAATTAGATTGGCATCATAAACAAATGTGTTTATTTTTAAGTATTTTAAGCATACACTAAAAGACAACCTAAAGGGATAGGCTTTTGTCTTTGATGGAGGTTTTTTTTAGATTACAATAAAAAGAGGGCCAATTGGCCCTCTTTCCCTTTAAAAAGTACTTAAATTAACTTGCAACTACAGTAGTTCCATCTTTTCTGTAAGGATTAAAACCTACTGGTAAATAATCTTTAGTGTTGAAATCAAAAACTGCTTCGTCTTCAGTGTTAATTCTTTCAAATTGTATCATCCCTTCATAAGGGTCAAAACCTTCTGGTAAATACTCTTTGGTATCAAAATCAAATTTTACAGGTTCTTCAATCAGCAAAGAAGATTCATCTTCTATCATTCCTTTATAAGGATCAAATCCTAGCGGAAGATAATCTGCCGTATTAAACTCAAAAGGTGTTTCTTCTTCTACAGATACTATGCTATTATAATCATTAAATGGCTGAGCAAAGAACTCTGTAGCTACTATTAAACTTAGTGTTAAAATTAAAGTTTTCATGTTTGGTATATTTTTTGAATTATTATCTTTTGTTTACTCATAAGACGTACAACATTAGGTTTAGTTACAGTGTTTTTAAGAAGTTAAGAATACTTTAACATTTCTTGCTATTACACCTTATTAAAGCAGTTAAATACCAATCATAAAAACAAAAAGAGCAACCTATAAAGTTGCTCTTTTACAAAAAAAAATTGATTTGAGTTAGTTAGATCTTACGCTGCCGGAGCCACTTATTTTAACATCTTGCTTAGGATTACCATTGTAAACCACATCACCGGAACCTGATACACGTACTTTTAAATTATCTGATACACCTAGTTTAGCATCACCGGAACCTGCTATAGATATAGAGGCATTAGTTGTGTTTAATTCCAAACCTTTAAAATCACCGGAACCTGCTATGGAACATTCAAATTCTTTAGAACTTCCTGACAATACTATATCTCCGGAACCTGCAATTGCCGCTTTAAGATAATCAGACTGAACGTTGAGTTTAATATCACCCGATCCGGCCAAGGCAGACTTAAAGCTTTGTGCTTTTATAGTGCCTTCGTTATATACATCACCTGATCCGGCCAACGATACTGCTTCAATATCTTCATAAGGAACGGTAATCAATATTTTTGAATTTGAGCTTATATTAACCCCTTTTTCCCACTTAATTTTAAGATTATCTCCTTCAACTTCAGTTATTAAGTATTCCAATAGATTTTCATCAATATGTATGGTTAGATTTCCTTCTTTGCCAGAAACTAGTTTTACATCAAATGAACCAGCCACTGATACTTTATCATACTCATCAACTGTTCTATTTTTAGTGACCATATTCCCGTTGCCTTTCACTTTTGTGGAAAACCATTGAGCATTGGCCGATGCTGAAATTATTAATACTAAGAGGATACAAATTTTTTTCATGATATGTTAAATTAGTTAATTATTAATATAGTGTAACACCACCATAGTCTGATTTAATATTTATGGTAGATTTAGATGTTTGATTTTTAAAATAGCCTTCGTAATATTT
>JAGQYU010000025.1:0-3162 GCA_020435885.1 Flavobacteriaceae bacterium | reverse complement strand
AAATCTAACACAAACGAGTAAGCTGAATTTTTTGGCGCACCAATCTTAATACCAGTGTAGCTGCTGCTGATAGTAACATTCTCAAAATTGTCTTTTAAATTTTCAATCTTGATAGAGCCATAGTCAGCGTTTATTGTAACACGATCTGAAATTTCATTAAAAACAACTGTAAGATAATCTCCACTACCAGAAACTGAACTACCTCTGTTAATTTTTAAGCTACCATAATCACAATTATAATTTAATGATGCTATTTTTTCGAAAGAAGAAGAAGTATAATCTGCATTGAGTTTTATATTACCGGCATCTTCAATAGTAAATTTAGAATAGTCTGCATTAATAGTACCGCCTGTCATCAACCCAATAGTTGAACTATTTGTATAATCAATATTGATCTTGTTATTGGAACTGTGTAAATCGCCAAGGGTTATTTTTCCATAATCACAATTAATATCTGCATCTCCTTTTAGTTCGTTCAATGAAATGCTTCCGTAATCATTAGTAAGTTTTGCATCATTGGTAACAGGCATTTTTACAGTATAATCTATTTTAAAATTTACATTTTTACTACTGCCCCAATTAAACCAGTTATTTGTAGTTTTTTCAATTTTTGTGGTTGCCACTACTTCACTTTTACTAGCTTCAAAATCTACGGTAATATCATCTAGTTTTTTTAAAACTCTGTCTTCATCATCACCTTTTGTGGTAATGGTAACTACAATAACAACACGGTTTTCATTCCAAGTAACCACATCTACATTTCCATATTTGTTATTGATAGCCACTGATGCATCTTTATTTACAGAAAATTCTTTTTTAATGGTTTTTGACTTTTCGTATTTGTACTTTCCGATATCGTTTGTTGCCATTGAAATTAGTGGTACAAACAATAATACAATAGCCAGATTATATAACTTTTTCATCATTGTTAAGTTTAAGTTGTTCTAATTCATTTAATTGTTGTAAAAGGTTTTGCAGTACTTCAATTCTTTGTTGAAAATTAGAGATCATTGCATAGATAACTCTTCTGTCTTCATTGCTTTTTTGAAGTTCTACGGTTAGCTGTTTGTAATTTTCTTCCAGCTTGTGTAATTGATTTAGCGCATCATCAATTACTTGTTTATTATCATCGTTGCGTTTTAATTTTATCTGTTCTAGTTCGGTTTGAATGGTAGACACAAAAAAGTTTTGCGTTTCCTGCATTTCTGGTGATACCTCGGCTAGTTCCAATCCGGGTCTAACAGTGCTGCTACCAATCCAAATTCCTATTAATAATATAACTGAAGCAGCAATAGATAGCCATTTCCATGTATGGAAACTTTGTTTAGGCTTTTCATTTTCAATAGCATCTTTGGCTAACCTTACTTTAAACCTATCAAAATGCCCAAGCATTGGTTCTTCAACATCAAATTTACCTTCCAGTTCTTTAAACTTTTGTTCTAAATTATCCTTCATAACCTACAAGTAAATGTTCTTTTAATTTTTGTTTTGCTCTAGAAATCATCGTTCTACTGTTCTGATAACTAATTTGCATTATATCTGCAATCTCCTCATAATCAAATCCTTCAATTAAATTTAAGGTCAATGCTAATCTGTAATTATCTTTCAGTTTATTAATGCAATCTAAAATTCGTTTAACTCCCAATTCCGACAGATCATTATCAAAATCCTGTTCAATTTCATCACTTTGTTCTTTAACTACATCTAGAGAAACCTCTTGATGTCTGTTATTTTTTCTGTATTGCGATATACTTTTATTAACCACTATTCTTTTTAACCAAGCTCCAAAAGCCACCTCTCCTTTAAAAGTGCTCAATTTAGTGAACGCAACTAAAAACGATTCTTGCATCACGTCTTCAGCCTCAAAGCTGTCTTTTAAAATCCGTAAAGAAGTATTATACATTGCCTTATAATACATTTTATAGATTTCGAATTGAGCACTTTGTTCTCCTTTACTACAGCGCTGCAATAGGTTGGTTATATGTTTACTGGTGTGTTGCAATGAATCGTTTCTGTACTAAAGACATTTGAGTTACTAAACTGTTACACTTTTCTTAAAAATAAATTTACAAATCTTTTAAAACAATTTCCTTTGGCAGATAAGTAATTGGCATAACTATTGAAATAACTACTTACTATGTCGTAAATTTTATTTTTTAATTAATTGATAACCAGTTGAATAATAAAATTAAATTTATGTATGATTTTTATGAAAAGAACGTTTAATGTCATATTGACCTAATTTAATTAGATGAGTAAACCAAAATTTTTAAATATTGACAGTTTGTCACTTCAAAATATATTGGATGAAGAGTCGGAGTTGATCCCTTTAATGACTCCTGAAGATGAAGAAGAGATACAAAAAGAAGATGTACCGGAAGTACTCCCTATATTACCACTAAGAAATACTGTTTTGTTCCCCGGAGTGGTTATTCCCATCACCGCTGGCAGAGATCAGTCTATCAGATTGATCAAAGAAGCTAATGCTGGTAGCAAAACTATAGGCGTGGTAGCTCAGAAGAATGAAAATGTAGAAACGCCTACCTTAAAAGATCTTCATAATATTGGTACCGTCGCCAGAATTTTGCGTGTTTTAAAAATGCCTGACGGAAATACGATGGTGGTTATTCAAGGCAAAAAACGTTTTGAAATAGGCGAATTTGTACAAACCGAGCCCTACATAAAAGCTACTACCAAAGAAGTAGTTGAAAAATTTCCAAAGCAAAACGATAAGGAATTTTTGGCTATTATAGATTCCATCAGAGATGTTTCTATGAAAATTATCACTGAAAATCCTAACCTCCCAACCGAAGCTTCTTTTGCCATTAAGAATATTCAAAGTAATTCCTTCTTGGTAAATTTTGTTTCCTCTAACATGAATTTAGATGTTGCACAAAAGCAAGAGTTATTGAATATCAATAACTTGAAAGACAGAGCTTTGGCGACATTCAAGAAAATGGATGTGGAGCTTCAGAAACTGGAATTGAAAAATGTGATCCACTCTAAAGTTAGAGAAGATATGGATCAACAACAACGTGAATATTATCTTCATCAACAAATGAAAACCATTCAGGAAGAATTGGGCGGTGTTTCGTATGATGAGGAGTTACAGGAGATGAAACAAAAGGCAAAAACCAAAAAATGGAATGCTGAAGTTGCTGA
>JAGQYU010000200.1:1708-2952 GCA_020435885.1 Flavobacteriaceae bacterium | reverse complement strand
CAGGAAGAACGGCAATTATTCCAAGTATAAAAGGTTGGGCAAAAGTGTATGGGTATAACACCATTAGTATTGATGAGGAAGATGATCCGTATGCACATGGTTTTCAAGTAATTTAATATGAGCAAAAATGTAATTGTTATTGGTGGCGGAATCATCGGGTTATGTTCTGCTTACTATTTGCATAAAGAAGGTCATCAGGTAACTGTTATCGACCAATCTAATATGGATGAAGGGGCTTCTTATGTAAATGCAGGGTATTTATCTCCCAGCCATATTATTCCGTTGTCAGCTCCCGGAGTTATGAAAAAAGGATTAAAATGGATGCTTAATCCATCGAGTCCACTCTATATTAAACCACGTTTAGATGTTGATTTTTTAAAATGGGCGTGGGCTTTCAATAAATCTTGCAATGCAAAACATGTAGAAAGGTCTATTCCGGTAATCAAAGACATTGCGGTGCTAAGCCAAGAGTTGTATGATGCTATTAAAAAGGATGAAAATTTTTCTTTTCATTACGATAAGAAAGGATTGTTGATGCTCTGTCAGACAGAAAAAACGCTAGAAAGTGAAGTTAAAATAGCAAAAATGGCTAATGACGTAGGGTTGGAAGCATATGAGGTAACTTTGCAAGAGTTAAAGCAATTAGAGCCAAATGTTTCGATAAACGCTATTGGAGCCGTTTATTTTAAATGTGATTATCATACGACTCCAGATGAGTTTATGAAAGAAATGAAGAACTTTTTAAAAAATGCTGGAGTACAATTATTGATGAATGAAAAAGTTAAAGATTTGGAAGTTCAAAATAATAATATCACTAAAATAACTACTGACAAACAACAATACAAAGCCGATGAATATGTGTTAGCAGCAGGCTCATGGAGTAGTTTGTTAAGTAAAAAATTGGGCATTAAATTGCTATTACAGGCAGGTAAAGGCTATCGTATAAATACGACAAGAAATACAGGAATTACAATTCCTGCTATTTTAACTGAAGCTAAAGTTGCCGTAACACCCATGAATGGTTTTACCCGATTTGGTGGCACTATGGAAATAGCTGGAATTAACAGAAATATCAATAAAGTTCGTGTAGAGGCCATAGCAAATGCCGCAACAAAATATTATCCGGATGTTAAATTGACTGATGATGAGAAAAATAATGTGGCTTTTGGATTGCGCCCTGTTTCATATGATGGATTGCCTTTCATAGGTAAATCTGAAAAATGTAATAATCTTACTATAGCTGC
>JAGQYU010000200.1:0-1518 GCA_020435885.1 Flavobacteriaceae bacterium | reverse complement strand
GTTGTAATTAGTCTATAAATTGTTTTTAGGGTACGGGGTTAAAATAGTTTAGAGATTCATGGAAAACAGGTATTTTTCAAATTCCCCAATTTCTCTATTGATAATTATAATAAGTCAAATTACCTTTGAGGAGTAAGTTTTTCGTAAATAGCATATACTATTTATTCAAAAATGTAGTTTAATAATTAGGGGAGAAAGGAGAGAAGCTACTGAACATAACTACACATTGTAACTTTTCTCCTTGTTTTTTAAGTAATTAGAAAAAAGTTTAAGTTTAACATTGGGAATTTTAGTAAAACAGTTGTTTTAATATAAAATTGCTAAAAAAACTTTTAGAATATGGATCATAATTTTCAAATAGGAGAAGTTGTTGTATGTGTAAATGCTAAAAGAAGATGGTACAGGCTAGGTGGTTTAACAAAAGGAGAAATGTACACTGTTACGGGTTTTAACCCAGTTGATGGCGGATTGATCCTTAAAGAAGCCAAAAGCCCAAGAAGCGGGTGCAATGCATACAGAGCTGACCGATTTAGAAAAGTTGATTACAGTTTTGCTGAACAAGTTCTTGAAAACATTAAACCAAAAGTACAAGAACAACCTCAGGAAAAAGTTTTTACAAGCCTTAGACAAAAACACAGCATATTTAGTTTTTTAAACTAAAATAATCTACAAAAATAACAAAGGCAAAGCTTTCAAAGAAACCTATATTGATGCTTTTAAACTTTTTTGAAAGTGCGTTTTACCCAATAATATCACTTTGTTTCTTATAAAATGAATCTGATTGGAGCTTTAACAAGTCCTTTGCCTTTTGTTTTTTGTAATTGTAGATTTCTTCATCTTCAGCAACATCATAATAAACCTTTTCATTTAAAGAAGTATCAGTAGCCAACAAGTTTGCTCTCTGATTTTTTTGTTGAGTAACCCAAACAGACAAAGCATTTTCCTGCTCATCAAATTTTAGATCGTAAGCACCTTTAGGAGCCATAACTTTTGCTAATACTGGAGCGGTTTCTATGGCTAAGAATAATAGAAATATAAAGAACGACGGAAACCATGCCAACTCACCCAAGGCATTGATACGAGCCATTAAACCATCAAAACCATCAATTATAGGTTGACTTTTAGCCACTTGTTCTTTTTGCTTAAGCCTCAAATCAGCCAAAAGTGATTCGTTAGCAGCAATTTTTGTTCTGTTACTTTCTTTTAATTGTTGTAATTCTTGTAGTGAAGCATCATGTTTTTCACGTTTTTCTTTATACACAGGCCCTTTTCCAATTTTCAGGGTGCCTTTAGTACCTTCGGCTTCAGTTATATAAGTATCGTATAATGCATTTACTTCTTGTTCTTTGGTGTCTATTTCTTGTTGTAAAGAAATGATATCATTTTCTACTCTGCTGATTTCAGAAGTATATTGTTGAGCAATTTGTTGCTGATTAGCGAGTGTTAGTTCATTTTTCTGTTTTAAAAGCACTTGATTGATCTCCTTTTCAAAGATTTTCATTTCCAAAGGTTTGGAAA
>JAGQYU010000199.1 GCA_020435885.1 Flavobacteriaceae bacterium | reverse complement strand
GTTACACTACTCCAATCCACTGTAGTGGGATCAATATGTTCTCTAGAGTAGGTCATTATATCGTAATTATTTCTCTGCAAATAGGTAGAATCTTTTTTAGCTTTTACCAAAATCTCTTCAACAGAAATTTTTCTGGGAACATGCCAATAAGGATATGCTATTACATATTCTAATGTATCTACAATTTCAGGAGTTTTGTTAGTAACAGAACCAACAACCACTTTGTGTTCTCTAACTAATTTACCATTTTTAACCACTTCCAAACGGTACGAAGGAATATTTACAAATAAATAATCTCTAGGCCATTCTTCTTTCCAACGCCAGCGTTCAAGTGTTGCTTGTATTTTTTTGTAGTATTCATAAGGGCTTAATGATAATGCCTTTGCGGTATTGCTACCTACAAGACTATCAGGCTTTAAGCCATGATCTTGTTGAAATTTTGTAAGAGCCTCAAAAAAAAGTGAGTCTTTAGCTTCCTCCGTAAGATATTTATGCAGAATAAGGGCTTCTTTAGCTAATGAAACCGATTGTAAGGAATCATCCCTAAAGTTGATTACATTAATATTATCTGTAGTCAATTCAGAAGTTTCCAAAAACTTTTCCAACCCTTTTTGCAAATAATGATATTCCGTATGCTTTGGCTGTAGTGCTAATAATTTGGAAATAAGGCTGTCTTTTTCAAAAGATTGCTGCAAATACTCCGGCATATTAACTGCGAACTCTTTTCTTGGTACTTCGGTAATACTATCAATTACTGATAAAAGTCCATAGTTAAGATGCTTACCATGTTGCATATAATAATGTGTCAATAATATTTCAAGATGGGTGGCTGCCAGATATTTATTTTCCCCAAATGCTTCTTTCTCAACTTTATTAGATAATTCATTAAAAAGATTTACTGGATATAATCTGCTATCAATTCCGTATTTCTTAGAATTAGTTAATTGAGAAATCAGCTGTTCAGCACTCTTTGTAAGCTGAATAGAATCATTAAACCAGATAGTTGTAAAATCGTTATTTTTATAAAAATTAGTGATCCACTTTATACTATCCAATTCTTTAAAATCATCTTCAGAAGTAAGCGTATTGTAAAAATTCTCTTTAAAAAAAGTATTTAATTCCGGCTTATAATTTGGCTTAACAGCAATTGTAACTTTCTCCTTTTTATGGGAAGTGCATGATAAAATAAGACAAAAAGTAATTATTAAAAAAACTAATCTTTTCACAGCAATGTTCGTTATACGAACGGCAAACATACAAAAAAGCTGCCAAAAGTGATTTTTCAGCTAAATTTATAGTGACATATTAAAAAAAGAAGCTTTAATTCTTTAATATTGAATTACCAATTTTACATTCTAAACATCTTAATTCAGCACAATATTCTTTCTTTAACTGCAATAATGCCTGAGTTTCAAAAGCATTGTTTGATTTAATTTTTAACTCACCAAATTTTTCAATGATAGCGTTTTTCTCAGCTTTCAACTGTGTGGCTAACTCTAAAATTTTATCAGTTTCAACAACTCCCAACGTTTGCTGGTACTTAAATTTTAGTGGAATTATTGTATTGATAATAATAAGATCTATCAGCTCTTTTGAAATATTCTTAGGAGATTTTTTGGAAGTAGCCGTAAACGAGTAATGTGTCTTCCAATAGTCCGAAATAGCTACTTTAAACAGATCATAAAATTTACTTATTTCAGTAACTTCCATTGCATCAGTAAACAGACTTCCTTTCTGGTGATATAATGCCGCCAGTTGTGCCAGTCGTACAGTAGGAAAATTTGGAGGCCGTAATCTAAAAAACTGAAAATCAAGTTTTAATTCTTCCAAATTGAATTTAGTTTTTAAATAGTTGTATTCTTTTTGAAGTTGTTGGTAATAACCATCTTCAATAACATCAGCTAAAAAACCTGCTTGCCCAAAGAAAAGGGCTTCCAAGCTTAATAGTTGATGCCTTGTTTTGCGAACAATACTGAAATCAATATGCTTTGCAAACTGTAAAAAAGTAGTACCGTTTATATTCAACCCTACATTTTTGGCAAGCAATATGAACAATACGGCTTCCCAATCATTTTTGGTGTGATGTAGCAATTCATCTATCAAAGTTGTTTTTTGTTCTAATCGTTCTATGTATAACTTTTCAAGCCAACTGTTTAGAACAAAACCATCAATAGTTGAAATACTTTGCTCACAATTGATCCATTTACCATTCTGTTGAAATAAACTATAATAATTGTTTAGTAACTGTTTATCAATTTTATCTTTTAATTCAACAGTAGGTATAACAGAACTATCTTTTCTATATACTTCCACATCATGTTCCCAAACAACGTGTAGAATTATAGTGTTATACGCCTTATTATTTTCATGGCCATGCACATACCAATCAGAAGATTTTACATGAATTTCTATATTGCCCGCCCATAACTGACCATCTATTCTTACTTGAGCATTAAAAAAGTCCGGGCCTGCATTGTTGTTATGCTCTCCTGTTTTTATTACGGATACATCTATACCTTTAGTAGTTACTAATTTTGAAGGCAAAAAAAACTGATATTGCCACAAATACTGTAAAAAATCTTCTTTCATCCGTTTAAAGATACAGAAAATACATTTTTATTGATTTTTTATACTTACTTGATTTTCTTGTTAAAATAAACGAACTTCGTTATATTGGTGGATATAACTCATTGAAACAAGACCATGTCCTTAACGTTGTGTGTAATTTAAACTAGACCAACAAATGAAATACAGATTACTATTTGTTATCATATTTTTAATGTACAAAGGATTTTCTCAAGACTTCGAAGCAAGACAAACTCCGACAATTGAAAGTAAAATAATTTATAAAGATGGAACTACTGAAATTGGAATGTTGTGGCTCGCAAGCTCTGCTTTTAGGCCTAGAATTAAAAAGGAGAAAAAAAGCGGAAGTAGGAAAATTGATTTTAAAAAAGTTGATAAAATAATAACCAATCCCGATTCCGAAAATCAAAGAGTTTTCCAATATTTAAATCACAACAACGGTAAATTTAAACTTTTTGTTGAGTTGATTTATTTAGACGAAATAAGTATCTACATCGGATCTGAAAATAATGGGACGGACTTATTTTATTCAGAATATGATCGTGAAACAATGAGTGAAAAATTCTCTAGAATGAAATTTGATAAAATCGGAACAAAAACAATGAAAAATTCCGACACTCTAGAATTACCAAATGGAAAGAAAATGCCTGTCCCAATAAGATATTCATACTATTATGGTTCTAGTTTTTCTATGGCTTCAGCTAATTCACCAGTATTCCAATACTATATTTTAAAAAAGGGAGAGGATAAGCTTGCTCTAGTTGAAAAAAATAAACGATTCTTAAAAA
>JAGQYU010000198.1 GCA_020435885.1 Flavobacteriaceae bacterium | reverse complement strand
ACAGTAAGAAAGTTAGAAGGTAATAAATTCCAGTTAGTTTCTGGAGAAAGACGCTTTAGAGCTGCAAAATTGATTGGTTTACAAACCATCCCTGCATACATCAGAATTGCTAACGATCAGGAAATGTTAGAAATGGCTTTGGTTGAAAATATTCAACGTAAAGACCTTGATCCTATTGAAGTGGCTCTTTCATACCAGCGATTGATCGAAGAAATAAAACTGACTCAAGAAGAACTAAGTAATAGAGTAGGGAAGAACCGTTCTACGGTAACTAACTATTTGAGATTGTTAAAATTAGATCCGATCATTCAAACCGGAATGCGAGACGGTTTTTTGACTATGGGGCATGGTAGAGCGTTAATAAACGTTGAAAATCAATCTGATCAGTTAGATATCTATGAAAAGATTATTAAAGATAATTTATCCGTTCGTCAAACAGAACAGTTGGTTAAAGATCTGAGAGAAGGCGTTGAACCAACAAAATCTCCTGTAAAAACAGCGAAAAAACTACCAAGTTACATTACTGAAGGAACCAAAGAAATAGCAAAAGGATTAGGCAACAGAGTAAATGTAAAGTTAACAGGTAATCATAAGGGAAAACTGATTATTTCTTTCACTTCTGAAGAAGACTTCAATCGTATCAAAAAAATGTTGCAGTAAATGCCAAAAAGGATAGTATATATACTTTTATTTTGTTTTTGCTACGCACAACTTCATGCTCAAACTACGGATGATCTTATTGTAATTCAAAAAAAAGACACACTTTTTATCCCTAATGAGGAGATAGATATCTTAGCGCCTTCAAAGGCTGCATTTTATTCAGCAGTTTTACCCGGATTGGGACAGATTTATAATAAAAAATATTGGAAAGTTCCTATTGTATATGGAGCTATAGGCACAGGGGTTTATTTTTATGTACACAATTCTGACCTATATAATGAATATAGAGATGCTTATAAACTGCGTATTGCAGGCAGACCAGACCCTTATAGTGAAGGAAACACAGAAGGAAATCCCGTACTAACAGTAGAAACATTAGAGAGAGCTCAAAATGTGTATAGAAAGAATAAAGACCTATCCTTATTTATAACCATAGGCCTGTACATTTTAAACATAGTAGAAGCCAATGTAGATGCTCACTTACCGGATAAGGCACTGAATACTAATATTTCTTTTAATCCCGGGGTTTTTACAACGCCTGTAACTAACCAAGCTGTATATGGAGCAACTATAAGTTTTAATTTTTAATTGATGAAGATTGCACTGTTAGGATATGGGAAGATGGGTAAGACCATTGAGAGAATTGCCTTAGAGAGAGGGCATTCCATAGTTGCTATAATTGATAAAGATACCTCTGATACAGATTTTTCAAAGGCTGATGTTGCTATAGATTTTAGTATTCCTTCAGAAGCCTTTAATAATATTAAGAAGAGTTTTGATAGTAATGTACCAATCGTATCAGGAACTACTGGTTGGTTAGAGCATTACGAATCTGCTGTAAAACTTTGTAAAGAAAAAGATGGAGCTTTTATATATGCTTCTAATTTTAGCTTAGGTGTAAACCTCTTTTTTGAATTAAATAAAAAATTAGCATCTATCATCTCTAGGATAAAAGAATATGATGTAAGTCTGGAGGAAATTCATCATACACAAAAATTAGATGCTCCCAGTGGCACAGCTATTACACTAGCAGAAGGAATTATTGAAAATTCTGATAAAGAAAGTTGGAGATTAGGTGTAACAGAATCCGATAAAGAAATACCTATAATTTCTAAAAGGGAAGGTACGGTGCCGGGTACACATATTGTAAAATATACCTCATCAGTAGATGAAATTGAAATAAAACATACGGCAAAGAGTAGAGATGGCTTTGC
>JAGQYU010000024.1 GCA_020435885.1 Flavobacteriaceae bacterium | reverse complement strand
GCACCTTCCAGTCCTGCAACATCTTTAAATGTGGTTCGTACTTTTTGGTCTTGGTCAAATAGTTTGGCTTTAGATTTACCTATGTTGAAAATCTGCCCACCGGGACCACCGCCACCACCAGCACCAGACATGCGCCTCATGATGAATATCCATATCGCTATGATGAATATAAATGGCAACCAAACTAATACACTATCCCATATGCTGGTTTGGCTGGTTGCTTCTTTATCAAAATCTAAATTATGTTGTGCTTTTTGCGACTCTAAATTATTCTCAAAATTTTGGAGATCACCAAAATTATATATGTATAACGGGTTGTTCTTATTGAAAAATGGAGTTTCTTTTTTCTCTTTATACTTATCTTTATCTAAAGCACTTTCTTTTATGTAGATATTAGCAAAATCATTATTTACAATAACAATCTTTTTAATATCGTTGTCTTCAAGTATTTCATTAAATTCATTTGATGACAGATTGTTGGTAGCCATGTCGGCTGTGTTAAAGAATTGATAACCAATTATCAACGCAAACAAAATGCCATATACCCAATAAAAATTGAATTTAAATTTAAACTCTTTTGGATTTTTATCTTTTTTATCTTGATCCATGTATTTTTTCTAAAAATATTTTTTAATAATTAGCCTCTACAGCAGTAATTTTTGCATCTCCCCAAAGGTTCTCAATATCATAATAACTCCTTATGTGCTTTTGGAAAACGTGTACCACTACATTTATATAATCTAACAATACCCATTCAGCATTGTTTTCTCCTTCAACGTGCCAAGGTTTATCTTTTAAGGCTCTGCTTACAGTTTTTTGAACTGATCCGGAAATGGCACTTACTTGGGTGTTAGAATTTCCTTCACAAATTACAAAATAATCGCAAACTGTATTCTCTATATCTCTAAGGTCTAAAATTGTGATATTCTGTCCTTTAACCTGTTCAATTCCTCTAATAACTTCAGTAATCAACTGATCTGAACTAACCTTTTTTTTCGTCATTCAATCCCTTTAAAATTTTGTGCAAATGTATTACTTTTTATCTGTTATATTTGCAATAATATATGAAAATACTCAAACTTAGTGCCACAGATTCAACAAATTCGTATTTACGGAATTTGCTACGAAAATCTGATGTAGAAAATTGGACAGTTGTTACGGCTGAATACCAAACCAAAGGCAAAGGGCAATTTAGTAATAAATGGATCTCTGAAGAAGGTAAAAATCTTACATTCAGCATTTTAGTTAAGTTTGAGAAGTTGAGTACAGATTACCAATTCTATCTTAATTATAGTGTTTCCGTAGCCATTTATAATGTGTTGAAATACTATATTTCTGAAAGGATTACAGTAAAATGGCCGAACGACATTTTGTCAGCCAATAAGAAGATTTGTGGCATTTTAATAAAATGTGTTTTGAAAAATACACATGTAAACCATGCCATTATCGGTGTGGGGCTAAACGTAAACCAAACTGAATTTCCATCTGAATTTAGTGCTACTTCCATTAAAAATATCATTGGGCATGACGTGGATAGAGATGAGTTACTACAAAAGATATTGTTAGAAATACAATATCAGTTTATCTTAATCAATCACCAACGTTTTGATGAGATTAAGCAACAATACGAATCTATTCTTTATAGAAAGGGAACTCCATCAATGTTTGTTGATGTTGAGAATACTAAATTTTTAGGCAAAATAACCGGAATATCTCTAAGAGGTAAATTGCAAGTTGAATTGGATGACGAATCCGTTAAGGAATTTGACCTGAAAGAGATCAGATTTGCCTAAAGCTTCTCAATGTTTTCACTAAGAGTATTAATGAACTTTTGTAACGGACCTTTTATCATCATGGCCATCATTGGATTGAAAGATCCTTCAAAAGTCAATTGAATTTCACTAGTGTTATCAGAAGTTTCGGCAATACTTCCGGTAAGTGAAAAAGGAAACTTATCACTAGCCGAGCCCAATACTATTTTAGAGTTAGGCTCTTTTTGTTGTAGGTTCAAACGTATTTCAGGCATACCTTTTAGCGCAAAAAGGAAAGTGTTTTCTCCGGCTACAAACTTATCGGTATTTTGGGGCATTATTTGTTCAAAATTTTGAACATCTGATAAAAAATTAAATAATTCTTCTGCAGATTTTTGAACAGTTACTTTTGGGCTTTCTAAATTCATTTTATTGTTTTTTAAGACCACTCACTAGGGTTTTTACTCCACTTCTCTAGAGTCTTCAATTGTTTTTCGTCAATATATTCTATGTCAATGGCTTGTTCTAACAAATTGCTGTAATCACTTAACGTGGTTAATTCTACTTTAGCATTTCTAAAGTTTTCTTCGGCAAATTCAAAACCATAAGAAAAAATAGCTACCATCCCTTTTACAACAGCGCCGCTATCTTTCAAGGCTTGTACAGCACTCAAACTACTTTTTCCGGTACTGATCAAATCTTCAATTACTACTACATTTTGCCCTTTTTCCAAATGACCTTCAATCAGGTTTTGCCTTCCATGTTTTTTAGCTTCCGGCCTTACATATACAAAAGGTAAGCCAAGTTCCTGAGCTACAAGTACTCCAATAGCGATAGCACCGGTAGCAACCCCAGCAATAACATCCGGTTTACCGTATTTATCTTCAATGATTTTGCTAAGGTTTTCCCTAATAAAATTACGGATAGGCACAAAAGAAAGTATGGTGCGGTTATCACAATATATGGGTGATTTCCATCCGGAAGCCCAGGTAAAAGGATTTTCGGGTTCCAGTTTTATTGCCTTAATTTGCAGTAATAGCTCGGCTGTCTTTATGGCTGTGTTTTTGTTATAAATCATGTTGGCAAAACTAACTAAATTTATTTGGATTTAATGTAGAATTTCAAACTCGATGATCACAATTTTTATTAACAATAAACCTATTTACCTAACCAATTCTATCATAGATAGTTGTAAGAATAGTCGTTTTGATATTAAGAAGATTGATCTGTTTAAAGAGTTAAATAAGCTGGAGAATGGAAGTTTGGAAAGTCTTTGTTTGTGTGCTGATACTGTTGATGAACTTTGGGTGGAATTTACCAAAAAGTTTAAAAAAATAGATGCTGCGGGTGGAATCGTAAAAAATAAAAATAATGAAATACTCTGCATTTTTCGTAATGATAAGTGGGACCTCCCCAAAGGAAAAGTAGAAAAAGATGAACCTTATACTATTGCAGCCATACGTGAAGTAGAAGAGGAGACTGGTGTTAAAAAGTTGTCAATTATAAAAGAGTTGCCTAAAACGTATCATATTTACCAATTTAAAGGGGAGTATGTGCTTAAAACTACCTATTGGTTTTTGATGAGTACTTTAGATGATGATATGCCGGTTCCGCAAACGGAAGAAGGTATAACCCATGTAGAATGGATATCAAAAAATGAGTTGCCTAAAATAACTCAAAACACCTATGCTAATATAGAATTGTTATTAAAAGAATTTGAAAATCAGCTGTTTAATTAGTAATTCTATATACAGGATACTGCATGTGAGTTTTTTCATAATGATCACTTTGTTTGTGTAACCAATCTAGCTGAGCATACCAATTACCGGCAAATTTTTCATCATTGGCTTTTTTAGCTTCAAACGCTTTTTTTAATTCTTCGTTACTATTGAGGAGTTCCATGGTTTTATCTTCCCAAACGTATGGCGAAAAATATTCTTTTTGTTGTAAGATACTATCGAAAAAGTTCCAGTTGAAGAAAGAATCAGGAGCTATGGGTTCTAGCGTTTCTAGTAAATACCTGACTGAAGACTGGTTGGTTTCTATCAATAGATCGCCTTTATAAAATTGGACTTCTTTTTCCTCCATAGAAACTTTTGTATTGTAATGTGCATAATGTCCTTCATAAGGCATTTTTCTGGTTTCATAAGAAGCTATTTTATATAATTGCACTTTTATAATACTATCATTTGCCAAGGGTTTCATCACAACATTATTGAGTTGTAGCAGATCAATTACTGGATGCCATCCTTGAGGAATAATATACGCTTTGGGTATTTCTATTTCCACAGTAGGTTTAGCATAGTTATAATAAATAACATCTTTAGTGAAAGGTTTTTCTCTGTTATATTTTAGACGTTTTGAACCGGTTATTTCACTGTCAATAAATTCACCTTCAAAACCCTTAAAATGCAAGGTTGTGGTTTTGGTGGAGTCAATAGCCCAATCCAACGGATAGGTTTTGTTATTGATGATTTTTTTAAAGCTATCTTTTCTAAGTTCTTTTATTTTAGCATAATCTTTTTCAATAATCTCTATCATACTTTTTATCAGTTCATAAGTGCCTTCTACACGCTGTTTATAGGGCTTTAACATATGTGTTTCAACCATCATTCCTAAGGTGTTGAATAATGTGGTATAACCTGTAGAATACCTGGGATAGTCCATAAATTGACTGAAACCTATTTCAGGAACCTGGTTAAAAACATTTACATAAGGTGTTATCGGCCAGTTTTTTGCTTCCAGTTTTTGCTCTAGCGAAGGCATTAATTCGGTATGAAGATAATTTCCCAGATCACCACCCAATTTGTTGTGTTGCGTAAATAAATGTGTCAGAGCATATTGATAATCAGCGCCATTACTAACATGATTATCAATAAATACATCCGGCTGTACCAAATGAAAGATGTTGCTAAAACTGCGTGCATTTTTAGTATCACATTTTATAAAATCACGGTTCAGGTCATAGTTGCGTGCATTTCCTCTAAAACCATATTCCTTAGGGCCATTTTGATTGGTACGCGTAGTGCTGTTTCTATTCAAAGCCCCGCCAATATTGTAAACAGGGATGGTTACCAAAACAGTGTGCTTAGGCATATTGATCTTTCCTTGTACAATATCTCTGAAAAGCATCATAGTAGCGTCGATACCATCGCTTTCTCCGGGGTGTATACCGTTGTTGATGAGTAAAATACGTTTATTATTTCGGATGTTGCCAAAATCAAATTCTTTATCAGGATTGAGGATAACGATATGTAATGGTTTGCCGGAGTCTGTTTCGCCTATAGGCTGAATTGAAATTTGCTTATAGGTTTTGGACAGGTCGGTATAGAATTGAATCGTTTCATCATAAGTAGCAGTTTCCATACCCTTTGATTTTTCAAAGTGGGTAATGAAAGTGCTGTTTTGAGCATGAGAATATGTAGTTATTGTAAAAAGTAAGAAAAGGCAGATCTTTTTTGCAGAGTTGATTAGCATTATTTCAGTTTGAGTTTATGATTAACTCAAAACTACACATTTTTTTGATTTGATAATTGCGATTTTATATTATTGGCAACCGCTTAAAATAAGTTGCAGCAAAGGTGCTGTT
Organism: Flavobacteriaceae bacterium; assembly: GCA_020435885.1. Lineage (GTDB taxonomy): Bacteria > Bacteroidota > Bacteroidia > Flavobacteriales > Flavobacteriaceae > Aureibaculum. Next base: position 1,822 of record JAGQYU010000024.1, on the reverse strand, counting down.
TTTAAATTCCTAAAAAGTCAAGATATTAGACCATTTTAAAAGATACATTATCAAAAAAGTACCAGCGGTACTAACAAATATTGAACTTTGCCAAAAATAAAGTTTGTTTCCCCAAGTATTTAGCCATTTCTTACCAAAAGCCTTTTTTACATAGTCTTTAAGAATTTTAGAATAAAGGAGATTTATTATTAAGAAAATTGCAACTGCTATTGTTATTATCCATATTTTTCCCATTCTTCTAATTTTTTAATTTTAGTGCTTGAAGACTGTTGCTAATTCATTGTTAAAATACAGTTTTCATTCTTTTGGCACTTTCTTTACTATTGGTAATATCTATTGTTTATAATCATTTTCAGTTAGTAAGTGTAGTATTAAATACACTAAACCAATTCCACCTCCATAAAAAACTAGTAAAGTCATTATTTCTATAGCAATTTGTTCTAACATAGTTAATTATTTAAGAATTTTAATATAATTATTGTAAAGTTAATTAATACGGAAAACTAAATACTGGAATTCAGTTGTTTACATTTTTATAAAGATAGTTATTTATTTTCAATTTTATTAGTAAAAGTGTTCTCAGAACTGGTTTAGGAAAATAGTTTAGTCTTTATACCTATTTTAGGTATCCTTTTATTACACACAACGATCGTGGCTTTCGTTGGGTGTGCTCAGAGTCAAAAGTAGTTAAAGTCCGAAGCAATGGTGTATAGATAGTGTATTATCCGCTGCTTTTTACTATTGTTTAGATCTGTTTCTATCTGTTAAATTCATTAGATTTAGGAAATGGGCAATGGCTTGCCCGGCGATTTTTTGTTTTATAATATTTACAGGGGAGTCTGAAATTGAATAATTTCCTTTGTCCGTAATAAAAGTAAGTCGGACTCCATTGTCTATAAAAAAACAACCATCATGTTTATTAAATCCCATTATTTTATCCAAATTTTCGTCACACCTTTCAAATAGTTTTTTAGAACTTTTTTCGAATCTAGATTTTACGAGGTTAAACTCTTTACTTCGTCCATATTTGTTAATACGTAAGTAGTTCAAATTACAGTCTAACAGTGAAATAACCGTTTGACTTCCTAAGTGAACTTCTTGAAGAATTCTTTTGGTAGCGTATTTTTCACAGTTTGGTATTTCCGTAAACTTCAGTAATTCCAAATATTTTTCATTCCCTTTTTTTCTCATAAAAGGGATAGACTCTGGTTTTAATATTTTTTTTAGAAAGTCCAAATTTCAAAATAGCAGGTAACTTCTAGCTAAAATGTAGTTTTGATTCTTTTTAGCTTTGTGTTAAACGAAGTTATCGTTTTTTCTGTGTAATTTCAATACCTTTAAAGTGTAATTTATTCACAATGAAATTCTTCCAAAAAGAAATACAATTACCGCCACACAAAAGAGGCTTTCATGTAATTACCACTTATATTTTAAAGGCAATACCTGAACTTAAACAGATTGATACAGGCATGCTTCAGGTGTTTATAAAACATACTTCAGCCAGTTTAACCATTAATGAAAATGCCGATCCGTCTGTATTGCATGATTTTGAAAGCCACATGAATGTTTTGGTACCTGAAAATGCAACGTATTTTACCCACACAGTTGAAGGCCCGGATGATATGACCTCTCATATTAAAGCATCATTGATGGGGGCTTCGGTGCAGATACCAATTACAAATGGTAAATTGAATATGGGTATTTGGCAGGGTATTTACCTTTGTGAACATAGAAATTATGGAGGCGCCAGAAAAATAGTAATTACAGCTTTTGGAATTTAATAATACTTTTTTACTGATGTAAAAGATTTCTCGACTGCGCT
>JAGQYU010000197.1 GCA_020435885.1 Flavobacteriaceae bacterium | reverse complement strand
TTTTCAGGGATAAAAAAGGCTGTGATTGATAAGGGTAGGGCTGAAAAAAAAGCGTTGACACGTACCCATAACAAAGTTTTTAAACAACTAAAAACTACCCACGAACGCTATGCTGATGTTTTTAGAAAACTAGGTTTTTCTATCTATCTTAAAAAAATACATCTTTCCGGAAAGGTAGACCTTTTACCAAATGTGCAACAAATAGTGCCTCAAAACCATCTAAAATGGATTGGCATAGCTCCTTTTGCACAACATCAACCTAAAATGTATCCTATAGATATGATGGAACTGGTAATTCAGCAACTGACTGAAAGTGGTTTATACACCATTTTTCTATTTGGCGGAGGGTCTAGAGAAGCCCAGCAATTAAAAGAATTAGCCTCTACATATGGTAATACCATTAACATAGCAGGTGTCTTATCTTTTGAAGAGGAAATAAACCTTATCTCTAATTTAGATTTAATGATAAGTATGGATTCCGCTAATGGACATTTAGCTGCCATGCAACAAGTAAAAACCCTTACACTTTGGGGTGCTACACATCCTTTCGCTGGGTTTGCTCCTTTTAATCAACCTATTGAAAATCAGTTAATTCCTGATCTTAAAAAATACCCTAATTTACCTTGCTCTATTTATGGAAATAAGACCTGTGAGGGGTATGGAGATGCCATGCGAAGCATTCCTGTTGAACAAGTGGTTTTAAAAGTAAAAAGCCTCTAAAAAAGAGGCTTTTATTGTCACAGAAAAAAGTTAATTAATCTAAATTGGGTATACGCAATACTTGCCCCGGATATATTTTATCAGGATCAGTAAGCATTGGTTTGTTGGCTTCAAAAATTACCGGATACTTCATGGCATTTCCATAATAGGTTTTAGCAATTTTGCTCAATGAATCTCCTTTAACAACTGTGTGAAACTGTGCTTCAGGTTCTTGTACGGCAGTAGTCATTCTATCGTCAACAGAAGCGATACCTTCAGTATTTCCAACTACTAACACAACTTTTTCTCTAGTAGCCTGGTCAGCAGCCTCGCCATAAACGGTAGCAGTATCACCATCTACAACAATGTCTAAATCTTTTACACCGAAATCAAGTGCTTCAACGGCATTTACTAATTTGACAGCTTTATCTGCTGCAGATTCAGCCGCTTCTTGTGCTGATGTTTTTCCAACACCAAATATTTTGGCTCCGGCATCTTTAATGAAAGAAAAAATTCCCATAATGTTTTAAATTTAGTTTTTGATTAAAAAATTGTTTTTTGATCTTGTGAAGATACAATTATTTACATTAAAAAATCAGTTTTAGTGTTATAAAAGCATTATGTTTTTATAGATTTTAATGTAATTTTACTGGCAATAATCTTTCAAGAAAATGATCATACACAACTTAGGTTTAACCAATTCTGTTCTAAATCAGTTTATTAGTGAGATACGTGATGTATCTATTCAAAAAGACCCGCTTCGATTTAGAAAAAATATAGAACGCATTGGCGAAATTCTAAGTTACGAATTAAGTAAAGAGCTAAATTATACACCAAAAAACATTAAAACGCCTTTGGGCAGTAAAGAAGTAGCCACTTTTGATGATGAATTAGTATTATGTTCTATTTTAAGAGCCGGATTACCTTTACATAATGGACTGCTCAATTATTTTGATAGGGCAGAAAACGCTTTTATATCTGCCTACAGACATCATCATGATAATGAAGATTCTTTTGAAGTAATTGTTAAATATCTGGCCTCTCCTTCAATAGAAAACAAAACATTTATTATGGCTGACCCTATGCTTGCCACCGGAAAAACATTAGAAAATACAATGATGGCTCTTAAAGATCATGGAAAACCTAAACAAATTCATATAGTATCTATCATAGGTTCTACTGAAGGTATAGCTTATGCTTCTGAAGTTTTCCCTAAAAACACCCATTTATGGATTGCTGCGGTAGATGATGCTCTTACTTCTAGAGGTTATATAGTGCCAGGCCTTGGCGATGCGGGTGATCTTTCCTACGGTATCAAACTATAAAAAATACACTGCTATTGTAACCGTAACAAACAAGTAAAGAAAAACCTCTTTGAACCATTTTTCTTTTACTCGTTCCAAATAATTTGTAAATACTAATGAAGCCGGAAAGAATAGATACAAAAGTTCTGATCCATCCTTTACTGGAGAAGGTATTATTACTACCATACTCAATATCAAATTAAATACTAAAATAGCCCATGAAGCTCTAAATTCATTATTTACGGATATGATCTGAAACGTGGTAGGAATAACAGTCCATAATAACATCCCCAACACTAATGCCAAAGGAACTACAACGCTCAACGAATTGTATTTACTGAAGTCAAATCCATATAATAATTGAAAGGTTTCATCAGTAAACTGATCTGTTGCATACAAATAAACACCATATAGAAACAAAGGCGTTATAACGCCTACTAAGGGTATAATCGCATTTCGTAAGGTTAATTTATTAAAAGCATTCAACGCAGAATAGATAAGGGCTGTAAACAAAATACACCATGGGTGTATAACTGTTGCAACACCAATCCAAAAAGCACTGTCAAACAGTTTTTCGGTTGTATTCTTTTGCGATCGTAGACTATAAATTCTTCTGTAGGCTATCAATAAAAAAAAGTTACTAAGCAATATTTCTTTTGATAACATAGTATTAGGAAACATCCCTATAAACAATACAAACAGTAAAATAACGTAAGAGTTCTTCTTACTTAAACTGTTCTTTCGTACAATAAAGTTTGTCAAAAAAAGGCTTAGTAAAACTATTAGCAACAAAAATAATCTGGAAAAAATGGTTGAAACCTCTACGCCACTAACATCGTTTAAAAAAGTAAACAAAAAGAAGATCACCAACAAAACTAACTCTATGAGAGTATTCATAGGTTTAGTTTTATTAAAAAATTTAGCAATCATTATGAATATTTTTTACTTTTGCCCGTAAATATACTTAAGATATGATTGCTAACAATATTTTTAGAGCCATAGGAGATTTTTTTACAAACATATTATTTATACCATATGACGCTTTTAGATCTATGGATGGATGGTGGATATCTAATGCTGTGAATGTTGTTTTGGTAATAATTGGCTTTATTGCATTGTTCTATTGGTTAGGCCAACTTTCCAAATTTAAAAGAACAGGAGACCTTTCTTAATCTCTACATAATCAATAATTTACATTTTGGGCAGCAAAAATAAATTAAAACGTTTCCGTGAAAACGAAACCTTTCCAAATGTAATACAACCTTCCAGAAAAGAAGTTTTAGAAGGACTATCATTAAAAGGTAGCTGGAATTCGTGTTTTAAAAACAATAACCCTATTTTACTAGAATTGGGCTGCGGCAAAGGCGAATACACTATTGCACTGGCTAGGCAAAACCCCAATTTCAATTATATTGGTATTGACATTAAAGGGGCTCGATTTTGGAGAGGTGCCAAAACTGCTATTGAAGAAAATCTTAACAATGTTGCTTTTTTGAGAACTCAAATTGAGTTGATTGATAGTTGTTTTGGTGAAAATGAAGTTGATGAAATATGGATCACTTTTCCTGACCCTCAAATTAAGTTCAAACGTACAAAGCATAGGCTAACGAATCCTGAATTTTTAAAAATGTACCAGAAAATTCTGAAGCCTAATGGTATTGTACATTTAAAAACTGACAGTGAGTTCTTACATGGTTACACATTAGGGCTTTTACAGGAAGGTAACCATGAAATATTATATGCTCATCACGATATATATAATAATCCTCATGCTCCTGAAGAGGCTGTTTTAACGCAAACCTTTTACGAAAAAAAGTTTCTGGAAGATAAAAAAGCCATTACTTACTTAAAGTTCAGACCAACATATGAGCTATGAGTTCTAATGATAATTTTTTTGAAAAAGTTTATGAAGTGGCGAGGAAAATTCCTTATGGCAGGGTAACATCTTATGGTGCCATAGCAAAATACCTAGGTGCTGCAAGATCAGCCCGTATGGTAGGTTGGGCATTAAACGCCAGCAGTACGGACGATACAGTACCGGCTCATAGAGTAGTAAACAGAAACGGTATATTAACTGGCAAACATCACTTTAGTGGTATCAATCTAATGCAGCAATTACTTGAAAATGAAGGTATAAAAGTTAAAAACTTACAGGTAGTCGATTTTGAATCTCTCTTTTGGGATCCATCAAAAAACTTATAAAAGTTATGGTAATTACAATAAAATACTTTAATCATAGTTTTATTTCTTAATTAATTAAATACAGCATTAGTAATTTTTTGTTAAATTGCGCAGCAAAAAGGGTCATATTCATGAAGTTTTCATTAAAATTAATTGCTTTAATTACCTTATTTTCTTTCTCAGGTTTATTTGCTCAGCGAAATTTGAGTCATGAGGTTGGCTTAACATTTGGCCCTATATTTATGCAAACCGATTACGGTCAAGCAAACCATTTACCTAGTAGTACACCAACTAGTTTTGGTATTTCGCTATCGCATTACTTAAGTTTTTATGGTAGTAACTATAATTGGAGAAATGGCTCTAGCTATTTTTCTGATCACTTTAAATTAAAGACTGATTTTTCTTTTTATACAAATTCCGATTTAGAACATAAAGGAGAATATGCCAAATTACAAAATGATTTGGGTGCAAGATTAAGAGCAATGACCGGAACTACCAAGTTATGGGATGTAGGTATGCAGATGGAATATTATTTTAAAAATTTGGAGGATTACGGTCTGCTATTTAATGATAATGATAAATTCGCTCCTTATGTAAGTGCTGGACTCCATTTCAGTAAATTTACCCCTACTCTAACCACTACTCATAATGGAGGTGATTATGTAAATAATCCTGAAGGAACATTACCTGGGCCATGGCAAGTAGATGCCGTATTTTTAGAACCAGACACTACGTTTTCTTTAACCTTAAGTGCCGGTACCCGCTATAAATTAGGAGATGTTCAATTAGTACTTGATGCTAGATGGCAATACTTCTTTTCTGATAGGATAGAAGGTCTAGATGCCCCTCATGAGCTATCAGGAAGTAAACACAATGATACTTTAATTTTTTTAAGTTTTGGTGCTGTGTATGATCTAGGTAGCTTCTAAGCTTCCTCTAAAGCATTTCCCAAGTCTTTTAACAAATCATCAATATCCTCAACACCAACACTTAATCTTATAAGAGAATCTGTTATTCCTATTTTTTCTCTTACCTCAGCTGGAATTGAAGCATGGGTCATTGTTACGGGGTGATTTACCAAGCTCTCTACACCACCCAACGATTCCGCTAGTGTAAATAATTCAAAACTTTCCAATACTTTAAAAACCTGTTCTTTTGAAGAGTTTTTTAATTTAAAAGAAACCATTCCGCCAAAATCTTTCATTTGTTTTTTTGCAGTTGCATATCCCCTATTATCTTTAAGGCCAGGGTAAAAAACTTCTTCAACTTTTGGGTGTTCTTTTAAAAATTTTGCAATAGCCATACCATTTTCGCAATGGCGTTGCATACGGAGGTGCAATGTTTTGATGCCTCTCAACACCAAAAAAGAATCTTGAGGACCTGCAATGGCTCCTCCTGCAAATTGTATGAAATGTATTTGTTCTGCCAAAGACTTATCTTTAACAATTAAGGCTCCCATAATCACATCAGAATGTCCACCAAGGTACTTAGTAGCCGAATGCATCACTATATCGGCGCCTAACTCTAAAGGAAGTTGCAAATATGGAGTTGCAAAAGTATTATCAACTGCTACTAAAATAGCTTTGTTATTTTGTTTAACTATATTAGAAATAGCTTCAATATCAGCTATTTTCATTAAAGGATTGGTCGGGGTTTCCAACCAAATCAACTTAGTTTTATCATTTAAATATATAGATATATTTTCAGGATTCTCAGTATTTATAAAATGAAATTTCAGTCCATATTTCTGAAACATTCGGGTAAACATTCTATAACTTCCTCCATATAGATCGTCTCCAGCAATTACCTCATCACCGGGGTTTAGCAATTTCAATACACAATCCAATGCTGCTAAACCAGATGAAAAAGCAAAACCATGAGTACCATTCTCAATAGCCGCTAAATTAGCTTCCAACGCCGTACGGGTAGGGTTGGCAGCACGTGAATATTCATACCCTTTATGCTTCCCGGGACTGGATTGAGCATATGTAGAAGTTTGGTAAATAGGTGGCATTACAGCTCCTGTTGCTTCATCAGGGTGTTGCCCTCCGTGGATGGTTTTAGTGTTGAATTTCATA
>JAGQYU010000196.1 GCA_020435885.1 Flavobacteriaceae bacterium | reverse complement strand
GATATTGCACCAAGCTTACCTATTTATGAAAGGGTTTCGGTCAATGAAATTCAATTGAATTTAGAACATGAACTGCATGAGCGAGGTGTAAATACTGATTTTGAATTTGGCGTTTTTAGCGAAGGGTTGGCAACTAAAGTAAAATCCAATAAATTTAAGAAAGGTATTGGTAAAAATTATCAGGTGCCTTTGTTTATTGGTAATAATGGAAGTAGCGAATATGAGTTGTATGTCAATTTTCCTGAAAAAAACCAGTATATTCTTGCATCTATGGTCAATATTTTGGCATTGTCTGCAGTGTTTATTCTGATTATTATTTTGGCCTTTGCCAGTGCTTTGTATCAGTTATTAAAGCAAAAACAAATATCTGAGATAAAGACTGATTTTATCAATAATATGACGCATGAGTTCAAAACACCCATAGCAACTATAAATTTAGCGTTGGATGCTATTAAGAACCCAAAAATTATTGATGATAAAGAAAAAGTACTCAAGTATGCAGAAATGATTCGGCATGAGAATAAAAGAATGCATGGTCAGGTTGAAAACGTGCTAAATATCTCAAAATTAGAGAAAAACCAGTTAGATCTTTCTAAAGAGGTTTCTGACATTCATGAGATAATTCAGGATGCTGTAACACACGTAGATTTAATTGTAAAAGATAAAGGAGGGTATGTCAATTTGCATTTGGAAGCATTACAGACCGAGGCAATGCTTAGTAAATTTCACTTTACAAATGTGATTGTCAATATGTTAGATAATGCAATAAAATACACCAGCGATTCACCAAAAATTGATATTTATACTGAAAATGCAGGTAAATATTTAGTTTTAAAGGTAAAAGATCAAGGTATAGGAATGGGTAAAAATGTACAAAAGCATATTTTTGATAAATTTTATAGAGAACAAAGAGGTAATATTCACGATGTAAAAGGGCACGGACTAGGCTTATCTTACGTTAAAAAGATTGTAGAACACCACCAAGGTAGTGTTTATGTAGAAAGCGAAAAAGGTAAGGGAAGCACATTTATAGTCAAAATACCTTTGATTTAATTTTAATAACTATGGCAAACAAAAAAATATTATTGGTAGAAGATGATCCTAATTTTGGAACGGTTCTAAAAGATTATTTATCATTGAATGATTATAATGTTTCACACGCTAAAGATGGCTTGGAGGGATTGATCATGTTTAAAAATGATGATTATGATATTTGTATTTTAGATGTGATGATGCCTCGAAAAGATGGATTTTCATTAGCAAAAGATATCAGAGCTACCGACCCGGATGTGCCAATTATTTTCCTTACTGCAAAAACTATGAAAGAGGATGTATTAAAAGGATATGAAGTTGGTGCTGATGATTATTTGAATAAACCTTTTGACTCGGAAGTTTTGTTATATAAGATCAAGGCTATTTTACAGCGTAAAGAGGTAGATGTAATTTCTGAAGATGAACAATTTGAATTCCAAATAGGTAAATTCCATTTAAATTCTAAATTAAGACATTTAACTTTAGAAGGAGGTGAGCCAAGAAAATTATCCCCAAAGGAAAATAAACTACTGAAAATGTTGGCATTACACATAAATGATTTGATGCCGAGGGAGTTGGCATTAACCAAAATATGGAGAGATGATAACTACTTTACTTCTAGAAGTATGGATGTTTATATCGCTAAACTTCGTAAATATTTAAAAGACGATCCAAGCGTTGAAATCATTAACATCCACGGTGAAGGTTTCAGGCTTATTGTAAATCAATAGTTCTATTTTCATGGCTAAATTCATTAAAATATTTAATGAAAACCCAAATCCTAAAGAAATAGACAAAGTTGTAAAAGTTTTAAGGGATGGCGGAGTAATTATCTATCCCAGTGATACAGTTTATGGATTAGGATGTGATATTACCAATGCCAAAGCCATGGAAAAAGTGGCGCAACTCAAGCACATAAAACTTGAAAAAGCAAACTTTTCTTTCGTTTGCAATGATTTGAGCCACTTATCAACTTACGTAAAGCAAATAGATACTCCAACGTATAAGATTTTAAAAAGAGCTTTACCGGGGCCCTATACATTTGTATTGCCCGGAAGTAATAATTTGCCAAGCTCCTTTAAAAGTAAAAATACGGTTGGAATTAGAGTGCCTGATAATAACATTATAAAAGAGATTATAACTCAGTTAGGAAATCCTATTGTTTCCACATCTATTTATGATGAAGATGAAGTAATAGAATATACTAC
>JAGQYU010000023.1:1321-8543 GCA_020435885.1 Flavobacteriaceae bacterium | reverse complement strand
ATTCTTTACCATCTTAAAGGATGAAAAGTCTGGATTATTAGTTACTTCGCCAAGACCTGAGGATAAAGATTTAGGTCATTTTTACGAAAGCGAAGACTATATTTCACATACTGATGCTAAGGCTTCATTTACGGAAAAGCTGTATCAGATTGTAAGAAAATATACATTAAAAAGGAAACTAAGATTAATTGATTCTTTTCAACAGGAAGAAAAATCACTATTAGACATTGGTTGCGGTACGGGAGATTTTTTACACTATTGTAAACAGCATGGCTGGAAAGTTGACGGAGTAGAGCCAAACAGTAAAGCAAAGAAAATTACTGAAGAAAAAGTGGGGTTACATTTAAAAGGCCGTATTGAAGAGATCAATGCACAATACGATGTAATTACCATGTGGCACGTATTGGAACACGTGCCAAATTTATTAGAGTATATTGCTAAATTAAAGTTACTCTTAAAAGAAAACGGAGTTTTGATTGTTGCAGTACCAAATCATAAAAGTTATGATGCCACTTATTATAAAGAATGGTGGGCTGCTTACGATGTTCCCAGACACCTATGGCATTTCTCCAAAAAGAGCATTTCAGTTTTATTTGGCAAAGCAGAAATGAAAATTGAAAAAATAGTACCTATGTATTTTGACTCTTTTTATGTAAGCCTACTTTCTGAAAAATATAAAACAGGAAGCAGCAATTTTATAAAAGCATTTTTTATAGGATTACTGTCTAATTTGAAAGCAATATCTACAAAAGAATATTCTTCACTCATTTATATCATTAAAAATAGCAAAAACTCATTTTAAGGCGTTTTAAGAGCTTTTTTATAAAATAACAAGTTTCCCTTAAGAAAAAACAAAAAGATTAAATGGAAGCGCTCTAGCAAAGCCTTTATTTAATAGTTTTGTATAATGATTATGTTATTCGCTATAACTTTTATTTATACAGTATTTATAAGCTGATTTTGATAAATAAATTTTTTACTAAACAAAATTGTGTAGCTTTGCCAAGTTTAAATTTTATAGAATGAAAAGAATTATACCAATAGTTGTTTTTTTAGTTTTTCTTACTTCTTGTAATCAAACCAAAATAGCGTATGTTGATATTCAAGAGATCATGAAAGAATACAAAGGAACTAAAGAAACTGAAGAAGCTTTAAAAGCAAAACAAGAAAAATTAGGAGCTGAATTGGATAGCTTAATTATGGGTTGGCAAACAAGAGCTCAAAGTTTTGATAAAGAAGCTGCCAAATTATCTCCAAATGTTAGAGGTGAAAGACAACAAATGTTGATGCAAGAGCAACAAGCTATTCGTCAACATCAGCAAGATTTGCAAATACAATTGCAAAGAGAAGGTGAGGAAAGTGTAAAGGCAATTACCAAAGCTATAGATTCTTTTGTACAAGGCTATGCCAAGACCAAAGGTTATAATTTTGTGTTAGGAACTTCAGACGATACAAAAGCTGTCCTATTTGCTGATAAAGAGGCCGATATTACAGAGGATGTACTGCTTCAATTGAACAAATCTTACAAAGGTAAAGAATAGGATTAAATTTCTGTAAATCAATAAATTAAGCCTGTATTTTTTAATGCAGGCTTTTTTGTTTTTTGCAGGTAAAATAAAAAATTGAAAAGTTATCAATACTTTATTAACAATTTTGCCGTTATAGAGACCTAACCCAACTTTATAATTGATGAAAAAGTATTTTTTATTCGTTTTAGTAGCGCTTGGTGCTCTTACACTTTCGGCTCAAAACCTATCAGGAACGCATCACATAAAATATTTAGAAGTTAACACAGTTCAATCTGACTATGGCGTTGCCATGTTAGATGATGAAAATATTGTTTTTACTTCCCCTGTTAATGAAAAAGCAAGCAATTCTCAACAAGATCTTTATATAGGAAAGATTGATGGTTTAGGAGAAATCGTTGATAAAAAACCTATCGGTGGTATTGCGAATGAAAAAATATCCAGAGAAAGTGCAACCTATTCTGCAGACCATAAAACTGTATATTTTACTGCAAAAAAATACAGAAAAAGAAATAGCGATAAAGAAAAATACCAAATTTATAAAGCAACAGTAGATGCTCAAGGAAACTGGACAGATATGAGTCCGCTACCTTTTTGTAATAGCAGATATTCTTTTGAACATCCTTCATTGAATAAAGATGGTTCAAAACTATACTTTGTATCAACTAGAGGCTCAATGGCTAACAGCAAAGATATTTTTGTGGTTGATATAAATGAAGGCGGCACTTTTGGTGAGCCTGTTAATTTAGGTGAAACTATTAATACCAATGGTGATGAGGTAACTCCTTATATTACTGATGATAATATTTTATATTTTTCATCAAACGGTAGAGAAGATTCGGTAGGTGGATTAGATGTTTATGCAGCTGAAATTTTCAATACATCTATCACTGAGCCATTGCATTTGCAATCACCCGTTAACAGCATCAATGATGATTTTGCTTATATCCTTAACGGAAAGAAAGATGGAGGTTATTTTGCCTCAAACAGATTACAAGGTCAAAACAATAATGATATTTACTCTTTCAAAATAAAAGAACCTGAGCCAGAAAAATGTATTCAGTTAATAGCAGGTGTTGTTAGAGATAAAGAAACTAACGAAATTTTAAATGATGCCGCTGTAACATTATTCGATGCTGATGGTAACCAAGTTGACCAAACTGTAACAGATAATGAAGGTAAATATACATTAACATTAGATTGTAATAATACCTACACCTTAATTGCGGCTACATTACATCACGAAAAAGAAGAGCATATTATCAATACGGCAAATTATAAAAATGCACCTGAGTTAGAAGCTAATAAATTCTTAGTAAGAAAAGCTGAAACAGATCTTTTAGGAAGACCTACAGATAATGGAGAAATAGCATTTGAAAATGTTAAAAATGTAACTGACGATGAAAAAGAAACTGAAAACAAAGCCAAACCTGAAGAAGAAGGACTTGCTTACGATGAAGTAGCACTAGAATCCGTTTACTTTGGATTTGATAGATCAGATATTACTGAAGACTCAGCCGAAGATTTAGATAAAGTAGCTGAAATTATGAAGATGAATAAAACGTTGAAACTAGAAGTATCAGCTTATACAGATGCTAGAGGTAGTGATGGCTATAACCAAAAATTATCGAACAGAAGAGCACAATCTACCATAGATTACTTAGTATCTAAAGGTATTGATAGAAGCAGAATTACTGGTAAGGGTTATGGCGAGGCTAGAATGGTAAACAAATGTATTGATGGTGTTGAATGTAGCGAAGCCGCCCATGCTAAGAATAGAAGAACAGAACTCCAATTTTTAAATCCGTAAAGGGATAAATAAAAGAAAACAAATCTCTTAAATCAAAAAATAAAAATTGAGCTATAAAAAAGAGAATTGTGAATTGGTAAAAGGGTATTTTTGTAACTTCATAGTTTTAAATAAATACCAAAATGAAACTTGCAAAATATCTTTTTACCTTACTTTTTAGTGTTCTTTTACTAACAATTTCATGTAAGAAAAATGTTTCTGAAACAGCGGAAACCGATAATCTTTTTAAGTTTAAAGATTATATCTATTACACTACTAACGGAGTAGTTTCTATTGCAGAGCATATCCAAATAGGGTTGGCTAAAGAAGTAGAAGGTTTTGATTCAATAGCAGAAATACCACAAAACTATGTTTCTATAAGTCCTTCCGTTAAAGGAAAACTTTCTGCGCTAAACAAAAGAACGTTAATTTTTAAACCTGAAGAAAACCTAAAACCCGACACGGAATATACAGTAACGGTTCATTTAGGAAAGATTTATGTAAACACACCTTCTGATTATAAGAACTTTACATTTAAGTTCAAGACCATTCAACCAAATTTTACGGTCAATACCAGTAGTTTGCAATCCTACAGTAAAGAATGGCAGTATATGGATGGCGTTGTAAGGTCAGCTGATATTTTACCAAAAGATATTGTTAAACAGTTTATAAGTGCTTCACAAAACGGAAAAGAACTAGCAATCAAATGGTTTCCGGCATCTGAAAATACCACAGTTTATGAATTTAAGATAGACAGTATTCAGCGCTTTGAAGAAGATTCTGAAATAGAAATTAAATGGAATGGAAGCGCACATAATATTGACAATAAAGGAGATGCAAAAAGACTGATACCCGGAAAGAATAATTTTACGGTTGTTGATGTAAAAGTGATTCAATCTCCTGAGCAATACTTGGCACTCAACTTTTCTGATCCGTTAAAAAAACAGCAAAATTTTAGTGGATTGGTGTCTATCCAAAATACAAAAAACTTAAAATACGTAGTTGATGGCAATGTGTTGAAAGTGTATCCTGATACCAGAGTGGTTGGCAATGTACTGGTTGAAGTTTTCCAAGGAATACAAAGCACCGACGGGTTTAAACTTAAAAAACCGTTTTCAGAACAAATCGCTTTTGAGCAGATTAAACCTGCCGTTAGACTTATTAGTAATGGTGTTATTTTACCTAATTCCAGCGATTTAAAATTCAATTTTGAGGCAGTTAACCTGAAAGCCGTTGATGTACGGGTTATCAAGATTTTTGAGAACAATGTACTTCAATTCTTGCAAGAGCAAAATTTGGATGGTAATAACAGTTACAATTTACGCCGAGTAGGCAGAAGAATTGCTAAGAAAACAATAACACTTATCAATTCTGATCTTGAAAATGACGGAAAATGGAAGACCTATGCCGTTGATCTTTCAGAAATGATAAAGACAGATCCGGGTGCTATTTATAGAATAGAATTGTCTTTTGTTAAAGATTATGCATTGTATAAATGTGATGGAACAGAAACTTCCAACAATGAAGACGAATATTACTATGATTATTATGAAGAAGACTACTATTATTCAGATCATCAATATAATGTAGCTATGTCTGAAGACGAAGAAGAACGAGAAGAACAATATTGGGACAATTTGATCTACAGCTACCAAAACTATAATTATTACAATTGGGAAGACAGAAACAACCCATGTAAAGAAGCGTATTATTACAATCAACGAAACAATGTAGTTTCGGCTAACATTTTAGCCTCAAATTTGGGTGTAATTGCTAAAAAAGGCGATAACAAATCGTATCATTTTATAGTTACAGACATTCTTACAACACAGCCTATCAGTGGCGCTTTGGTAAAACTGTTCAACTATCAACAACAAGAAATTGCCTCCGTTTCAACAGATGAACAAGGTTTTGCAATTTACGATGCCGAAAAGAACGCTTATTTTGCCATTGTTTCACATGGAAAAAACAAAACCTATGTAAAACTGGATGACGGTTACTCACTTTCGTTAAGCAATTTTGATATTTCAGGTAATAAGCTTCAAAAAGGTCTTAAAGGCTACATTTATGGCGAAAGAGGCGTTTGGAGACCTGGAGACACCATTCACCTTACTTTTGTGTTGAATGACAATGCTAATCCGCTGCCAAAAGGACATCCGGTGCGCATGGAAGTTACCGATCCTCATGGTAAATTAATTTATAGAAACATCGCATCTGATGGAGTTAACGGTTTTTATAAGTTTCAAGTTTCCACATCTGATATGGCTGCAACCGGCAATTGGAATGCAAAAGTCAGTGTTGGCGGAGCTACTTTTTATAAATCATTAAAGGTAGAAACCATAAAACCTAACCGATTAAAGATTAACATTGATTTTAAAGATGAAGTGTTAACATCTAACAATCCGCTTAATGGAACATTGAATGTTAAATGGCTTCATGGAGCTCCTGCTAAAAATCTAAAAGTAGATGTAAACGCAAAATTTACAAGCAGTTCGTATGCGTTTAAAAATTATGCCGATTATATTTTTAGTGATCCAACCAAATCCTTTTATAGCGAAGAACAAACCATTTTTGATGGTAAAGTAAACGCTGAAGGCAATGCAACTATCAACAAAAAGATAAATCTTACCAACAATGCTCCGGGCATGTTAAAAGTCAGTTTTTTAACCAGAGCATTTGAAAATGGCGGTGATTTTTCTATGGATGTTTTTACAAAAGATTTTGCGCCGTATAATTCTTTTGTAGGGTTGAAATCGCCTAAACCAAAAGCGTACGGATCTTATTTTACCGATGAAGACGTTTCTTTTGATATTGTTACAGTTGATGCACAAGGAAATCCTGTTAAAAAGAACAATTTAGAAGTTAAAATATACAAAGTTAAATGGCGTTGGTGGTGGAGCTCATCTTATGACGATCTGGCTTCGTACGTAGGCAGTCAATACCATCAGCCATTCAAATCGTATACGGTTAATACAAATACTTCAGGTAAAGCATCTTTCAAAGTTAATGTACCTGATGAAGAAGGTGGCAGATACCTGATACGCATTTATGACCCTGAAAGTGGCCATGCCACAGGTAGAACAGCATATTTTTACAAAGACTGGTGGAGAAGCCCATCTAATGAAGATCCACAAGCAGCAAAAATGCTCATTTTCTCTTCTGATAAGAATACGTATAATGTTGGTGAAAAAGCTATTATCAATTTCCCTTCAGGTACAGAAGGTAGAGCATTGATAAGTATTGAAAATGGTACGGAAGTTATAGGTAAACAATGGGTTAAAACACAAAAAGGCGAAACAACAGTTACTATTCCAATCACTAATGAAATGGCACCTAATGTTTTCATTAACGTTTCATTATTACAGCCACATGCTTCTACGGCTAACGATTTACCGCTACGTTTATATGGTATTATTCCTTTAATGGTGAATGATCCAGCTACTATTTTACAGCCTAAAATAGTAATGCCGAAAGTGCTAAAACCTGAAGAAAATTACACAGTTAAGGTTAGCGAGAAAGACGGTAAACCTATGACATACACCCTAGCTGTTGTTGATGAAGGTTTGTTAGACCTTACCCGTTTTAAAACACCGAATGTTTGGGATAGCTTCTATTCTAAAGAAGCACTGGGAGTTAAAACATGGGATATTTTCGATTATGTAATTGGCGCTTACAGCGGAAGCATTGAGCAAGTATTCGGTATAGGTGGTGATGAAGATGCGGCACCAAGTCAACCTAAAAAAGCAAATAGATTTAAACCTGTAGTTACCTATTTAGGACCCTTTGAACTGAAAAAAGGAGAAACACAATCGCATACTATTGCTATGCCAAAATATGTGGGTTCAGTGCGTACCATGGTCATTGCAGGAAATAATGATAACAAAGCCTACGGAAAAGCAGAAGAAAC
>JAGQYU010000023.1:0-1147 GCA_020435885.1 Flavobacteriaceae bacterium | reverse complement strand
CGCAAACAATTTCTTTCGATAGGCCGGATGAAAAAATGGTGTATTTCGACTTGGATGTAAGCGATGCAGAAGGTATAGGAACAGTAGAAGTAGTAGCATCAGGTAATGGAGAAAGATCATCCTACAAAGTAGAATTAGATGTAGTAAACACTAATCCTGTAAGTACCGTTTCCAAAGAGCTGATCTTAGAAGCTAATGCAACACAGGCATTAGATTTTGAAACTTTTGGAGTAACCGGTACTAATACAGCTACAGTAGAATTCTCTACATTACCATCCATGGATTTTACAGGTAGAATGCAATATTTGATTCAATATCCTCACGGATGTGTAGAACAAGTTACCTCTAGCGCATTCCCTCAATTGTATTTAGCAGATATTTTTGATTTGACCTTTGATAAAAAGCAAGAAATAGATGTTAATATTAAGAAAGCAGTAGAAAAATTAGGTCATTTCCAAACACCTAATGGAGGTATGAGCTATTGGATGGGGCAAAACACAGCTAATGATTGGGGCACAAGCTATGCGGGTCATTTTATGATCGAAGCTCAGAAAAAAGGGTATGTACTGCCGTTAACTTTTATGAACAATTGGCTGAAATATCAGCAGGAGGCAGCAAGAAGTTGGAGACCGAGTTACAGAATATATCATTCTGATCTGGCTCAGGCATACAGATTATATACATTGGCATTGGCAGGCCATGCGGATTTAGCATCGATGAACCGTTTACGTGAGTTCAATGAAATTTCTAATGATGCTAAATGGCGCTTAGCTGCTGCTTACGCTCTTGCAGGGCAAAAAGAAGCAGCTACCAAAATTGCCAATACCGCTAATATTGAGTTTACCGCTAAGAATGGCGATTATTACACCTACGGATCGGTTGACCGTAACCGTGCCATGGCAATGGAAACCATGATTTTAACCGGAAACACTCAGTATAGAGAACAAGCCGAATATATTGCTAAACAGCTATCATCTAACAGATGGATGAGCACGCAAACCACGGCATATAGTTTGTTGGCTATGGCCAAAATGGTAGAGGTTTCCGGAGGAAAAGATATCGGATTGAGCTTTACCACAAATGGCACTGGCAAAGAAGATATTAGTTCTAAAAAAGCGATTGCTCAAAGGAATTTAAAGATTAAAGA
>JAGQYU010000022.1 GCA_020435885.1 Flavobacteriaceae bacterium | reverse complement strand
CTCAAAGGAATTTAAAGATTAAAGAAGGCAGTAACAGTATTTCAGTAACTAACAAAAACGCCAATGTTGTATATATTAGAGTGCTGAATTCAGGAGTATTGCCCTTTGGGCAAGAGTTGGCAGAAAAACGAAATCTTTCCGTAGTTGGCAACTATACTGATCTGCAAGGAAAAGCAATCAATATTACCAGTTTATCACAAGGAACAGATTTTAAAGCTACTGTAACCATTACCAATTTAAAAAGTGAGCAGGTAAATGATGTAGCGTTGACAGAGATTTTCCCTTCGGGTTGGGAAATTACCAATACCCGCTTTACGGATTATGGCAACTCTACGGTAAGCAATGCTAGCTTTACGGATATTAGAGATGATAGAGTTAATTTCTATTTTGATCTGAATAGTAGAGAAACCAAAACGTTTACAGTTTTGTTGAATGCTTCGTATTTAGGCAAGTATTATTTACCGGGTGTACAAGCAGAAGCCATGTACGATAACGATTATTTTGTGCGCAACAAAGGCCAATGGATAGAAGTTGTTAAGTAATGCTTCGAAGAACACAGGTTTGGATAAAAAACAATAAGATCAAAAGCACCATTCTCTTGGTGCTTTTGATTTTCTATTACTTTTCATTGCCAAAACAATTATTCAATGACCCCACAGCAACAGTTATTGAAAGTGTAGAAGGCGAACTGCTTGGTGCTCAAATTGCAGATGATGGGCAATGGCGGTTTCCTCACAATCCAAATGTTCCTGAAAAGTTTAAAGAATGTATTGTTCAGTTTGAGGACGCCTATTTTTACAAACATCCGGGGTTCAATCCGGCTTCTATTGCAAAAGCATTTGCAGAAAATATAAAGTCAGGCAGTATAAAAAGAGGCGGTAGCACCCTCACACAACAAGTTATCCGTTTATCCCGTAAAGGAAAGAACAGAACGTACGTTGAGAAGGTTATAGAGATAGTTTTAGCTACCCGGTTGGAATTACGCCACAGCAAAGATGAAATATTGGCGCTGTACGCCTCTAATGCACCTTTTGGAGGGAATGTAGTAGGTTTAGATATGGCGGCATGGCGTTATTTTGGCAGAAAACCCGAAAATTTATCATGGGCAGAAAGTGCTACCTTGGCGGTACTACCAAATGCTCCGAGTTTGATATATCCGGGGAAAAATCAAGAAATACTGCTGAATAAGCGCAACAGACTTCTAAAAAAACTATTTGAAGAAAATACCATTGATGAGTTAACCTACAAACTAGCTGTTGAAGAAAAATTACCGCAAAAGCCTTATAATCTTCCGCAAATAGCCCCTCATTTATTGCAAAAAGTAGTTACAACTCATAAAGGCCAGCGTGTGGTAACTTCCGTAAAGGAGGCATTACAACTCCGTACGAATGAGATTGTGCAAAATCATTATTACAGGCTGAGCCAAAATCAAATTTACAATATTGCTGTACTGATTTTAGAGGTTAAAACCCGAAAAGTATTGGCGTATGTGGGTAATTCGCCAACAGATATGGCGCATCAAAAAGATGTAGATGTTATTGATAAACCTAGAAGCACAGGTAGCATTTTAAAACCATTTTTATATGCGGGGATGTTAGACGCTGGCGAAATTTTACCTAACACGTTGGTAGCCGATGTTCCCACACAAATAGCCAGTTATACCCCTCAAAATTTTGATAAGGAATATGCAGGTGCCGTTCCGGCAAGTAAAGCATTGTCAAGATCGTTAAATGTGCCTTCCGTAAGGATGTTACAACAATTTGGATTGGACAGGTTTTATCATTATTTAAAAGAATTGAAGTTGCGAGATGTTACATACAACGCCAACCATTATGGATTATCGTTGATCTTAGGTGGCGCTGAAAGTAATTTGTGGGATTTAAGTAAAAGTTATGCTTCGTTGTCTTCAACTATTAACCACTATGATGAAACACAAGGGAAATATTATACCAATGAATTTACAGAACCTACTTTTATAGCGAAAGATTCAGTTACGTTTGGCAAGTTATCAACTGAAAAAACACTGTTTGATGCAGGATCGGTGTATTTGACGTATAAATCACTACGAGATGTAAACAGACCTGAAGGTGAAGAAAACTGGGAATTCTTCGATTCCTCAAAACAAATTGCCTGGAAAACAGGAACCAGTTTTGGTTTTAGAGATGCATGGGCAATTGGTACAACAAAAGATTATGTGGTAGGTGTTTGGGTTGGCAATGCTGATGGAGAAGGTAGGCCGGGGCTGGTAGGGCTTTCTGCAGCAGCACCTATTTTATTTGATGTGTTCGATCTGTTGCCGCGTAGTAAGTGGTTTGCACAACCTTTTGATGAGCTAGAGAAAATAGCCGTGTGTAGTAAAAGTGGTTACAGAGCATCAGAAATTTGCGAGCAAAAAGATTCGGTGTATGTGCAGCTTACAGGGCTTAGAACCAAACCTTGCCCCTATCATCATTGGGTACATTTGGACGAAACGGAAAGCTTTCAGGTAAACTCTTCTTGCTATCCGCTAAATAAAATGAAACATACCAGCTGGTTTGTTTTATCTCCGTTGATGGAATATTATTATAGTAAGAATAATCCTACATATAAAACTCTTCCGTCATTTAAATCTGAGTGTTTGGCTGAGGAACAATCAGTAATGGACTTTATTTATCCGAAGGAATCCGTAAAGGTATTTTTACCCAAAGATTTTAACGAACAAACCAATGAGTTGGTTTTTAGGCTAGCACATTCTATTGCCAATACTAAGGTTTTTTGGTATTTAGACGCTGATTTTGTGGGTACAACACAAACATTTCATGAAATGGCTTTACGCCCATCAAAGGGAGAACATGTAGTTACGGTGGTTGATGAATTTGGCAATGAATTGAAAAGGCAATTTGAAATTACTGATTAGCTTTTTTGTTGCTATTGTTAAATATAGTATCTTGCCTTATTAAATAATTAAATAACTCTACCCATGTTAAAGACCGTTATTGTTGATGATGAGCTCAACGCATTAGAGGCTTTAGAATGGAAACTGAACCGTTACATAGAAGGAGATCTTCAAATTATAAAATGTAACTCTCCTGTAAAAGCTATTGAGGTAATTGAAAAAGAAAAACCCGATTTGGTTTTTTTAGATATTGAAATGCCTGAAATGGATGGCTTTACGATGCTTCAGCAGCTTTCCAATACTAATTTTGATTTGATCTTTACTACAGCTCATGATGAATTTGCATTGAGAGCTATTAAAGTATCAGCTATTGATTATCTATTAAAGCCTGTTGATAAAGACGAATTGATAATTGCGGTTCAAAAAGTCAGAGCTTCCCGTAAAGGGAATCATTTGGAAGATAAACTGCAATCGCTTTTCACCAATTTAAAAGATAAAAATGAAAAGATAAGCCTCTCAGCAGATGGTAAGATCTATTTGTTAGACAGAGAGGATATCATTATGCTAAAATCTGATAAGAGCTACACTACTGTTTTTTTGGTGAACGATAAAAGTATTGTTGTTTCAAAAACGTTGAAAGAAGTAGAGAAAAAATTTGAATTCCCTGAGTTTTACAGAGTGCACAATTCCTATTTGGTAAACATGAACCATGTAAAAGAATACTTAAAAAGCATGGGCGGAGAATTGATAATGAGCAACGGCATGAGCGCCAGTATCAGCAGGAATAAGAAGAACGAGTTGTTAGAAAAACTTATGTAATAGCGTTTTATGTTATTAGACGTTAGTTCTGAAATCTACGCCTGGGCCAGAGGAGCTCTGTTAATACTGTTTCTTTACAATTTAATACTCTTTTTACAGAACAAAAGGAAGTTGTTTTTATACTACAGCCTCTATTTGCTTTGCTTTTTTGTTTTTTTTTTAAAGAGCGCCCCATCATTAGAGGGAAATAAATTCTTTAATGATATAAGTCACACAGTATTATTTATTGGTTTTGCTTTTTATGTAGAATTTTCACGAGATTTATTAGACACCAAAAAATTCATTCCAGACTGGGATAAACTTTTAAAGTTAACAACCGTAGGGTTAATGATAATTGCGTTTCTTTTCTTTATAATCAGACTAGAGTTTGGATATAATTATCAGATAAAACTATTATTGATAATAAGCCCAATTTTAACACTTTTCAGTATTTTAACATACTTTGTCTTTACAAAGATCAAAGGATTGCACGTCACTTTTTTTATTATAGGCTCATTGGCGTATCTTATTTTAGCGAATATAAATCTTATCGGATTAAACTCCGTTGGTGAAGAGTATTTTACTAAGAGAAATATAAACCCATTAATCTTTTCCTATTTAGGTGTATTGATTGAAACTACCATGTTTGCCATGATCCTTGGTTTTAGAATACGATCTGTAGAAAAAAGTAAAGCAGAAACAGAAGGCCTTCTTGCTAAAAAGACTAAAGAAATGTCAGATTTAAAAATGACAATGCTGCAATCTCAGATGGACCCTCACTTTTTATATAATTCGCTTAATTCCATCAACAATTTTGTGTTACAAAATGATAGAGAAAAAGCATCGGATTATATTACTAAGTTTGCCCGCCTTATACGTGAGATTTTAAAGAATTCAGCACATTTAACCATTCCGCTAAAAGATGAATTAGGCATTTTAGCTTTGTATGTAAAGTTAGAGCAACTAAGAATGGCCGATGGGTTTGATTATATAGTAACGATTGATGAATCAATTAATTTGGAAGAGATAAAAGTACCACCGTTGTTTATGCAGCCTTTTATTGAAAATGCCATATGGCACGGCTTTGCTAATAAAAAATCCGATAAGGTTTTAACGCTAAGTATTTATGATGAAGAGGATAAGATCAGATGTGAAATTATTGATAACGGAGTAGGAATTGATAAGACCAAATATTATAAAAGAGAAGAAAGTAGCAGAAAACCTTTTGGGCTAAAAGCCTCTGAAGACAGAATTAAATTACTTCATGAAAATAAGAACGTATATGTTATTATTGAAGATATTTC
>JAGQYU010000195.1 GCA_020435885.1 Flavobacteriaceae bacterium | reverse complement strand
CCATGCCCGCATTGATGGCTACTGCCGAATATGTTACTAAGGTGCACGCCGTTTGCACCAGAACCGGAAATCTAGCGCATTACAGCCATCGAAAAGTTAAAAATGACAATGTGGTTTTTTTAGGAGAAACGCAGGAATATGAACCTTTAAGCAGATCAGCATATTACAAAGCTATGTTAGAAGATAAAATAAAAGACATTGATGTAAATGATGCTGAAGAAATAACCTCTAAAAAAAGTAGTTAATGGGCAATATTCAGGAAACCGTTTTAGAAATAGACTTAAACGCTCTAAAACACAATTTTGAATTTATTAAGTCCAAACTTAAAAACAATACAAAAATCTTAGCTGTAGTAAAAGCCTATGGTTATGGAACCGATGCCGCAATTATAGCCTCTCATTTAGAAAAATTAAATGTTGATTATTTTGCGGTAGCCTATGCTAAAGAAGGTGTGGATTTACGAAACGTTGGTGTTAAAAAACCAATATTGGTACTGCATCCACAACCTATTAATTTTCAAAGCATTATTGATAATTGTTTAGAGCCTAATATTTACAGCAAAAGGATTTTGGAAGAGTTCATCCATATAGCCGAAGTAAATCATTTAAAAGAGTATCCTATCCATATCAAATTCAATACCGGGCTTAACCGATTGGGTTTTAAGAGAGAGGATATTATTTACATTCTTTCAAAACTTCAAAAAACTACTGCTGTAAAAGTTACTTCTTTATTTTCGCATTTGGTTGCCAGTGAAGACCTTAACGAAAAGGATTTTTCACTAAATCAGATTAATACATTCAAAGAAATCGCTTTAGAATTAACCAAAACATTGAACTATAAACCTATGCTCCACATGTTGAATACTTCCGGGATTATGAATTACCCGGAGGCACAATTCAATATGGTACGAGCTGGAATAAGCCTGTATGGCTTTGCCAATGAAGATGCGCTTACCAAACAATTGAGGAATGTAGTTTCGTTAAAGTCAGTTATTTCTCAAATTCACCATATAAAAAAAGGTGAATCCGTTGGGTATAATAGAGGTTTCATTACCGAAAAAGATATTGTTTCAGCAACTATCCCAATAGGCCATGCTGATGGTATCCACAGAGCTTTTGGCAAAGGCAAAGGATTTGTAACCATCAAGGGCAAAAAAGCGCCCATCCTAGGCAATGTTTGTATGGATATGGTAATGGTTGATATTACCAATATTGAATGTAATGAAGGTGATGAGGTTACTATTTTTGACAATCAAGATACTGTAAATGAGTTAGCTAGTAATATTAATTCAATTCCTTATGAAATTTTAACAGCTATCTCGCAAAGAGTAAAAAGAATTGTTAAGTAAATGTTAAAATTTGTATATTGCAGCCTATTAATCAATTAAAACGAAAAAACCATGCTAAAAGAATTTAAGGATTTTGCAATGAAGGGTAACCTTGTTGACATTGCAGTTGCTTTCGTAATGGGTGCAGCTTTTAATAAAGTTGTTTCTTCCTTTACCGGAGGTATTGTTTCTCCATTAATTGGACTTATTTTCCAATCTGACTTTAAAGATCTTAAGTATATAATCAAAGAAGGAACTGCTAATGATGCCGGTGAAGTAGTAGGAGAAGTTGCAGTAATGTGGGGTGATTTCTTAACAAACATTATAGACTTTATCATTGTAGCCTTTGTAATGTTCATGATTGTAAAAGGTGTAAATAAAATGAAAAAACCTGAAGAAGCTCCAGCTCCTGCAGGGCCAAGTCAAGAAGAATTACTTGCTGAAATCAGAGACCTTTTGAAAAAATAATAAGTAATTAACCTCAATCAGTTAACCGAAAAAAGCCTGCACAATATTGTGTAGGCTTTTTAAATTTATACTCCTTTTTCTGTTCTTTTTCTTTCGTAAACTTTGGCGATGGTAGGGGTTTTTTTAGCTTCTTGTATTAAGATCAACTCGTCTCCAGCACATACATTTCCAGATTTAAGTATCTTAAAGTAAACACCGCTCATGGTTGAATTCCAAAATTGTTTAATGATTTTCGGATCATTAAATCTAATGCCCAATTTATAACAAGGTTGCCTAGGCTTAGTAACTTCAATCTTAGCCTCTCCCAATTGATAAATAGCCCCTACGTGGATATTCTTTTCATCGAAATTTTCAATAGTAAGGTTTTCTCCAAAAATACCGTAATGCCAGTCTATTTCAGGATATAATTGCTTCCAATATTCATAATGTTCCTTACTATACGCATATACGGCTTGCTCTATACCTCCGTGATGTTTTCTATCAACAACTGCGTCTTTTTGAACATCTTCAAAATCTAAAAAGATAGGTGTATCCACCGGAAGTTTATAAATCCCCGTTTCTACTAGTTTATTTTTATAGTGAATTGTTCTTCTTTCACCAATATTTACTGATATTACTTTCATTGTACACTCCATTTTGTTAGTTGATCTGCAATTTTTCTGTCATTTGACAGTCTTGGTACTTTATTTTGCCCTCCTAATTTACCGATAGATTTCATATAATTCTGAAACCCGTCTTTTTGCACTTTCGTGATGATTAGTTTTCGTAATACATTCCCTTGAATAAGATCAAAATAATACGAATTTTGTTGTTGTAGTACTTCATCAACTTTAGATGCAAATAGATCTAAATCATATGGTTCTTTTTCAAATTCAATAAACCATTCGTGGTATGGAAGTCCTTCTTTTGGTGTAATCTGCGGAGCCACAGTAAACTCATTTACCGTTACAGATGTACCTTTTATAATCTCGTTTAAAGCATGCTCCACTTCTTTGGCAATAACATGTTCGCCAAAAGCAGAAATGAAATGTTTGATACGGCCCGTTACAATTATTCTATGTGGATACAAAGAGGTAAACTCAACCGTATCACCAATATTATATGCCCAAAGGCCCGCATTGGTGGATATGATCATCACATAATTAACTCCTAGCTGAACATCTGCAATGGAAATTCTAGTAGGGTTTTCATTATAAAACTCATCTGTGGGGATAAATTCATAAAAAATACCACTATCAAGTAATAAAAGCATGCCTTTCTCCTGTTGCTTATCCTGAAAAGCAAAAAAACCTTCCGA
>JAGQYU010000194.1:3995-5948 GCA_020435885.1 Flavobacteriaceae bacterium | reverse complement strand
CTATTCAATAATGCTGCAAATGTTGAAAAGATAGCAGCCATACCTGTAGCGAAAGCATATCCGGCTTCGGCGCCTTCCATGTTGCAAATCTTCTCTACAAATTCAGATGTGTTGGGGTTGGTAAATCTGCTATAGATATTCTTTTCTTTTTCTTCCGCAAAGGAAGCCCGCATATCTTCTGCATCTTCAAATAAGAAGCTAGAAGTTAAAAACAACGGGGTGGAATGTTCTACGTACTGGCTTCTTTCCAATTGCGTTCTGATAGCATCCGTTTCAAAGTTTCTTTTTGCCATATTATTGTATTTTTTCTGTTAACCGAAGAATATCTCCAAAAACACCTCTGGCAGTTACTTCGGCACCGGCACCGGCACCTTGTACCACTATAGGATGCTCTCCGTACGATTCGGTATATATCTCAAAAATAGAGTCGCTGCCCTTTAATTGCCCTAATGCTGAATTTTGGTTTGCAACATCTAATTTTACTTCTAAAACAGCACCATCATCTTTGGAAAGATCACCATAAAGATCACCAACATAACGTAGTACTTCATTTTCCTTTAAGAAGTTTTTTTTCTCTTGATATGTGCTATCCAGTTCAGTTAATCTTTCCAAAAACTCAGTTGATGAAACTTCTCGCAGTTGTTCTGGAATGAGATTGTGTATTTTCACATCATCAAATTCATTGATAAGATCTAATTCTCTTGCAAGGATCAGTAGCTTTCTACCAACGTCATTTCCTGAAAGGTCTTCTCTTGGGTCGGGTTCGGTCAATCCTTTTTCCATGGCTTCTCTTACCACTTCGCTAAACAATTTATCATTTACTGAAAACGTATTAAAAATATAACTTAACGAACCTGAAAAAACACCTCTGATGCGTGTAATATTTTCACCTGAAAGGTGCAACAATTGGATGGTATCAATTAGTGGAAGCCCGGCTCCAACATTGGTTTCGTACAAATATCGTTTTTGATTTTTTTGTAATGTTTGGCGCAATCCGTTATAAAAATCCAAACCGATAGTGTTTGCTATTTTGTTTGAAGAAACCATGTCAAAACCATTTTCAACCAATTTTACATAGCTAATTATCAATTCTTTACTTGCCGTATTATCTACTGCAATTAAATTTTCCAGATGATGTTTTTTCGTATACTCAATTATAGTATCAATTGAGTAATCAACACTTTCAGACAGCAATTGCTCTCTCCAATTTGCATTTATTCCGCTTTTAGCAAAAAATACTTTTTTAGAATTAGCTATGGCAAAAATGTTAAGTTTTATACTTTTTCTTTTTTCTATTTGATCTTTAGAATTGATAATCTGATCGATCAAAGCTCCTCCAACTTTTCCATGTCCAAAAATGGCAATATTGATCTTTTTGGATATCCCGAATATCTCGCCATGGATAACATTCAACGCTTTGTGCAATTGTTCTTTCTTAACTACCAAGCTCACATTCTTGCCTGTTACTGTGTTATTAAAAAGCAACGGCACTACCTGATTTTTAACCAGAGCGTTGAAAGGTTTATGGAAGGTACTCAGATCGATCCCTATGATGGAAATAACCGACACATCATCTACTATGTTGATGTTGTTTACATCCTGCGCATGGAAATCGTATTCAAACTCTCTTTTTAAAGCAATAACAGCCTGATTTGCCTTACTTTTATCGACCACTAAGCCAATACCACGCTCAGAAGAACCTTGAGAAATGATGCTTACACTAATGTCATAATTGCCCAACGCTTTAAAGATACGGGCATCGATTCCAGCTTTACCCAATAGCCCTCTTCCTTCTAAATTCAGTAGAGCCACATTTTCCAACACCGACAGTGATTTGATACCTTCAGAACTGCTTCTTGGAGTTATTAAAGTACCTTCATCATCACTGTTAAATGTATTCAGAATACGAAGTGGAATATTTTTTTCTATGAGCGGAATAATGGTTTTTGCATG
>JAGQYU010000194.1:0-3913 GCA_020435885.1 Flavobacteriaceae bacterium | reverse complement strand
TTGGCCGTATAAATTCCGTCAACATGTGTATAGTTTTGTAATTCTTCAGCATCGAGAAAATTAGCCAACAGCGAAGCTGTATAATTACTACCATTACGCCCCAGCGTGGTTGTTTCATTATTGATGTTAGACGCTATAAAACCCGTTACAATCTGAACCGTATTACCATTATGTTGCTTAAAATAATCCACCACATTTTTTTTGGAGGTACTTGCGATAAGTTGTGCATCACCAAAATTTTCATCTGTTTTAAGGAGATGTCTTGAGTCTACCGTAGTTGCTTTTATACCACTATTATTCAATAGTTTAGCAACTAATTTGGCGGACATCAATTCACCTTGAGCCAATACCTCATCTTTTATCTTTTTACTATAATCTCCTAACAAGCTGACACCTTGCAATAATTTGTTGAGCGTAGTAAACTGTTCTGAATAGTCAATAGAAAAATTATTAACTTGATAATTTTTAAATTGCTCAAAATCAATTTGATACTTTTCTCCTTTGGCTGCTTTTTCCAACAAGGCTTCCAGCTCATCTGTGGCATTTGCCCTAGCGGAGACTACAACGGCAATCTTCTCATTATTCTTTACCTTTTTATTAATGATGGAAAGCACCGTTTTCAGCCCTTTACCATTGGCAAGTGACTTCCCTCCAAACTTTAATATCTTAATTTTTTTATCATTGAATTGAGGATCAAAAATCGGCGCTACTATTTGTTCTAATTGATCAAACTCTATCAAAAAAGCATCATGCCCGTGTACAGAGTTGATCTCATTATAAGTAACGTTCGGATGCGTCAACGCCAACTGTTTTTGGGTTTCTCTGTTCTCTTCAGCTGTAAAAAACAGGTCAGAATCTACAGCTATGATGTGAATAGTTGCTTTGATGGAATCTAATATATTGGTGTTTGTTCTATCCCTAGTTACATCAATGGTTTTCAATAACTGATTCATCAACTTGTAGGCTGAAAGTTGAAAACGTTCTTGTAATTTTTTTCCGTGATGCAATAGCCAACTCTCTACATTAAAAATCTTCAAATCTTCATTCTTACCACGTTGAAAACGTGCTTTGAATGATTCCGGTGTACGATAGCATAACATGGCATGCATGCGGGCATCGTGTACAGGATTGTTAGAATTCAGCAAAAATTGCTCTTGTATCTGACAATTTGCAATTAACCAGTCCGTTGATTTCCAGTCTGTTGCAACAGGAATTAAATGCTTAGTAATTTCAGGGTTCAATACAGCCATCTCCCAAGCAATACCTCCTCCTAACGAGCCTCCAATAACGGCAAATAATCTATCTATTTTTAACTCTTGTAAGCCCAGCAAAAAGAGTTGAGCAATATCTCTGGCAACAAAATCTTTGTAATTTTCAATAGCAAAACCATCATAACCGTTACCCGGAATGTTGAACGCCAAGACTGTATATTTTTGCGTGTCGATAATTTTTCTATCACCAATTAACTGATTCCACCAGCCGGTTTCTCCAGCAACGTTGCTATTCCCTGTAAGTGCATGATTTACCAATACAACGGGTGCTGTATGCAGTTCTTTCCCAAAAAGTTGATAACTAAGCGGAAGCTCTTTATACGATGCTCCGGAGTATGTTTTATATTCTTTAAGAACAATTTTGTGTAACATAAACTAAGAAAACGGAGCTGTTACACTCCGCATTTTACTAAGGTTTAAACTAATATATTAATGCTTTCAAATGCTTTTTTTAGATCAGCTTTCAGGTCTTCAATATCTTCCAGACCAACAGACAATCTGATCAAATCTTTGGTAACTCCTGTAGATTCTTGTTGTTCATCTGTTAATTGCTGATGTGTAGTGCTTGCCGGATGAATGATCAGAGATTTTGAATCACCAATATTTGCCAATAAAGAAAAAAGTTTAGTTTTATCTGCAATGGTTTTGGCAGATTCAAAACTTCCTTTGGCTCCAAATGTAATAATACCGTTTTGCCCTTTCGGAAGGTATCTTTTAGCAAGTTTATTATACTTATTTTCTTCAAGTCCGGGGTAATTTACCCATGCCACCTCTTCTTGTTGTTGTA
Organism: Flavobacteriaceae bacterium; assembly: GCA_020435885.1. Lineage (GTDB taxonomy): Bacteria > Bacteroidota > Bacteroidia > Flavobacteriales > Flavobacteriaceae > Aureibaculum. The sequence continues at coordinate 1,855 of JAGQYU010000194.1, read as the reverse complement.
ACCATTTGGCGAGTTCCAAAGCACTTTCGCTATGCTTTTTTACACGAATTTCTAATGTTTCAAGCCCTTGAAGAATTTGAAATGCATTATAAGGACTCAATGCTCCTCCAAAATCACGTAGACCTTCAATACGCACTTTGGCAATAAACGCCGCAGGCCCTAATACCTCATGATATACTAAGCCATGATACCCTGCCGAAGGTTCTGTAAACTCCGGAAACTTACCATTGCTCCAATCAAAAGTACCTGCGTCAATGATGGTCCCGCCAAGTGAAGTTCCATTGCCGCTAATGTATTTTGTGAGCGAGTGAATTACAATATTGGCTCCGTGTGCAATAGGGTTTAGTAAAGCTGGGGTAGCCACTGTGTTATCAACTATCAAAGGAATTTTGTTTGCTTTTGCTTCTTTGGCTATAGCCTCAATATCCAACACATCTAGTTTTGGATTCCCTAAAGATTCAACAAAAATGGCTCTAGTATTTTCCTGAACGGCTTTTCCAAAATTTTCAGGTTTATCTGCATCTACAAAAGTGGTGGTAATGCCTAATCGGGGGAGTGTAACATTCAATAAATTATACGTGCCTCCGTACAAGCTACTAGAAGCAACTATATGATCTCCGGCCTTAAGCAACGTAAGCAATGCCGTGGCTATAGCAGATGTTCCGGAAGCGGTAACTACTGCTCCAATACCACCTTCCAAAGCAGCTAAGCGCTGTTCCAGAATATCGTTGGTAGGATTGTTTAAGCGAGTGTAGATAAATCCCGGTTCTGATAAGTTGAACAAATTAGCAGCATGGTCAGAATCATTAAACACATAACTGGTAGATTGATAAATTGGAACAGCTCTAGTTCCTTTGTTGGTTGTTACATCATGCCCAGCATGTAGGGCATTGGTTGCGAATTTTTGTGTACTCATTTTTCTTACTTTTTAAGTTAATAAATTAAACCAAAAGCCAAATGCGCCTTTTACAGCGTACTTATAAGAAAAATGTTATGAAGAATTTACATAAAAACTGCTGAAAGCAATTTCATCTGAGTTATCTATCCGCTGCCAAAAAATGAAGCTTCGGTAGAATTTAGCACCTTCTTTAAAAGTTAAAGGGTTGCTAAGGTTTCACAGGGTCTAATCCCTCCACCTTTCTTGATAACATTTCAATAAGTTATTTGAACTTAGGCGCAAATATTCAAAAACATAAACGAAACTGCCAAACTTTTTTATCATTTTTTTAAAACGTTTACGAAAACATCAATAAAAATGTATAATGAATTAATACTTGTTAATTTTTTGAATACTATTTTTTTAGAATTATATATTGTGTAATTTTGCCCTTGAATTGAGGAAAGATTTGAACTGATTGCAACCTCATTAAAAATGCTAAAGCAGTACATACTACTCCTTCGCATTCGCCTGCAATCTTTTCATAAAATAATTAAAATCAAACAATTATGTCATATTTGTTTACATCAGAGAGTGTTTCAGAAGGACATCCCGATAAGGTGGCCGACCAAATCAGCGATGCATTATTAGACAATTTTTTAGCTTTTGATCCAGAATCTAAAGTAGCTTGCGAAACCTTAGTTACAACAGGTCAAGTAGTCCTTGCCGGAGAAGTGAAAAGTAAAACCTATATAGATGTGCAGGAGATTGCCAGAAAAGTAATCAACAAGATAGGATATACTAAAGGTGAATATCAATTTTCCGGAGATTCATGCGGAGTTATTTCTTTGATACATGAGCAATCACAAGACATAAACCAAGGGGTTGACCGTGCTACTAAAGAAGAGCAAGGTGCCGGCGATCAAGGTATGATGTTTGGATATGCCACCAACGAAACTGCTAATTATATGCCGTTGG